>CAYMGX010000099.1:0-14951 GCA_964390065.1 uncultured Fibrobacter sp.
CACGGTAACAGTGGAGATGCTGGAGTAGCAGCCAGGCAAGCTGTTGCAGAATTGCTTGAAGTTGATGAGATACTGGTCGGCGAGGGCTGGTATAACCCAGGCAAGAAGGGTCAGACTGTCAGTGTGCAGCGCATGTGGGGCAACTATCTCGCACTTTTATACAGAGACAAACTGGCAACACTGAATGGCGATCGGATTACCTTTGCCATGACTGCACAGTTCGGACATCCAGGTGCAGGCAGTATAAGCGACCCGGATATCGGGGCAAAAGGCGGAAAGCGAGTGAGAGTGTGGGAGCAAGTGAAAGAGCTTGTTACAGCAAACGATCTGGGGTATCTGTTTTCTGATGTAATTGCACCAGCATAAACCGAGAGTATCACAAGAATACCTCCCTTGTGTACTTGCTGATCTCCCGGACCTGTGTACAGGGACCCGGGAGATTTTTGAAAGAAAGGACTGGTCTTGTGACTGACAAAATAGAAATCATGGCTCGCCAGGAGAAGACAATTTCTGTTCTGAACAGGGATATTGATAAGCTTAAAACTACAAACAGAGAGCTTGAAGAGGCTCTGGCTGTCGCAAGAGCTAACAGTCGGGCTATCGGCAATGTAATCCTGGACAATGTGGCAACAATTGAAAAGCTGGAAGCGGATCTGCGTATTGCAAGGGGTCGGATAAACACACTGGAAACCGATCTGGACAATGCAGAAACGCATATCAAGGCACTCGAAAATAACTCTGCAGTACCTGCAAAGTTTGAAATAAACGGTGGCGCAGATGTATTGCACTCTTGAAGATTTAAAGCGGTTGCAGCCGGAATCGATCCTGCTGCAACTCGCTGATGATGATGAAGACGGATCATTTGTCATTGATCCCCCGAATACTGCATACAGAAATGTGCTTGAAGCAATAAAGGATGCAGATTCGGTAATTGACAGCTATTTAAATGGACGTTACCAGACTCCGATCGCGGCGCCGGTGCCTGATGTGATCAGACAGATGTCGAAAAATTTGGCTCTGGTCACGCTGTATGAGAGGCGTCGGGAGCTTGATGTTCCTGAAGGAATGGCTGAGCGTCGAAAACGACATATACAGCATTTGAAAGATATACAGGCAGAAAAAGCCAGCATACCGGAGCTTGCAGGAAAGAAAAAATCGCCTGCAATTGTGAGTGTGAATAAAACAGATGGGGATCGAGTGTTTTCTGATTCTCTACTGAAACAATACTAATAAAGAGCCCAAGGCGGATTGCGCACGGGCTGTTCGGGGGCCGGGAATTTTCCTTTCGCCCGGCCCTTTATTTAGAACGTGAAGCTATGAGCGTAAATATATCTGAAATCGAAAATGCGATTATAACAAGGCTGAAGTCGAAGTGGTCTGTAAAAGGCGGTTCAACTGCCGTGCATGAATTCGATATCGGTCTTGACTTCGAGGACATACTTAAAACACCGGCAGTATCGGTTACAACAGAACAGATTGGATTAAGACATATTGTCGATATGTCTTTTGAAATCAGGCCGAGGCTGACTGTGTATATGGTGTTTAAAAACGTTGGTGGACCGAAGGGCAGGCGTGTTGGGTTATACCCCATGGTGCTTGGTGTGGTCGGAATTCTTGCAGGTCAGTGTTTGGGGCTGGAGATCGATCCGCTCATGCCCGAGAGATCAGCTCAGGAGATATTTCATAAGAACCTGAAGGAAAAGGGACTCCTGGCATACAAGGTCGATTTCAGCACATCATTTGATATTGATAGGTTTGATGACGAAGATTTGCAGAGGCTGATATCTACCAGTCTGCAATATTACATGAATAGAGAAAGTGAAACCGCAGATCTCACTGATATCGTAACTTTTGAGGAGCCGATGGATGATTAAACAAAAGATGACGGTTGTAGCAAAAGCCGGACGCGTGTGCCCAAGGGAAAACCCGCGAGAACCGGTGATTACAGATAATGCCCCGGTACTGGTGCCTGCCAGCGTCTATTACATGCGACTGGTAGCAGACGGATCGCTGCGGGAGATAAAGGTAAAGGAGCCAAAACCTCACAAAACAGGAGATAGCAAATGAATATTTCTTCATCTATCAGGAAACCAGGATCATATACAACGATAAAAATCGGAGCCACAAACAGGCTGCCTTCGACAAGGCAGGAGATGGTTATCGTTGGCCAACGATTATCATCTGGTACTCTTGCTAAAAATATTCCTAAGGCTATTTCCGGTCCGGAACAGGCAGCAACCTACTGGGGAGCTGGGTCGATAATGCACAGAATGGCAATGGCTGCTTTTAAACAGCATCCGTATATTATCGTGTCTGGGTGTGCTGTTGATGATGCTGCCGCAGGTGTGGCGGCAACTGCTACTATTACATTTGCTGGTGCTGCAACCGGTGTCGGTATAGCATCGCTTCTGATTGGTAATGATCAGGTTTCGATTGCTATTTCTGACGAGATGACGCCTGCACAGGCTGCGACAGCCCTGGCTGCAGAGATTGCAAAGTATCCTGATCTGCCTGTAACTGCTACAGCAGAGGCTGCTGTCGTTACCATGACAGCTAAAAATAAAGGTACTGTAGGCAATCTGATAGGCAGGTATAACGCAACCTCTGAAAAGCATGAACCTGAAATTACAGTGACTGCACCTGGTCTGACCACAACTGTGGTTGGCTTTACTGGTGGAGAGGGCGACCCTGCAGATGCAGACGTATCTGCTGCTTATGCTGCACTGGCATCGAAGCGTTATCACTTGTACGCAATCGCATGGACATCTGCTGATGCTGCAGAACTACTGTCAGATCACCTGGAAAGCGTATCTGATGAAATCAACCAGCGACCAGCCCGTGGTTACATGTTTTTAAGCAGTGCCCTTGCAGATGTAACCACTGTGTCTGCTGTAAATGCGCGCAGACTCGTGGTGGGTTATATTCGCGGGTGCAGACGCCCCAGCTATGAGAATGCTGCAGCAGAGGCAGCGATGCAAGCTGCGAGTGAGACTCCGTGGAGAGCGCTAAACAACACAGAACTTGTTGGATGTGACAGCCCAAGTACGCAGGATTGCTTAACTTTTAATGAAATTAACAACCTGTTGTGGAGTGGTGTAACTCCTTTTGAAGTTGGTGCCGGTAGTCGCGTGAGGTGTGTCAGAGCTGTATCCACATATACAGTAAACGACTCAGATACACCGGATTCGACATATCTGGATTCGTTCAAGATCGCTACAGCAGACTATGTGCGTGAAGCGATCGTTGAATCGCATAAGAGTAACTTTGCAAACAGTGTTTTGCGGGATAATCATGTTGAAGGCGAACCGGAGTATGTGGTTACACCTGCAGACGTAAGGAGTAACAACCTTGCTGTCTGCAAAAGGATTGAGATTGCTGGCGGACTCAACGATGTGGACAAATATAAAGACCTTTTTACTGCGGAACGTGATCCGGATGTGTCTGGTAGAGTAAATTGCAGTGTGCCGATCGAGATCGTTGATGCAGCGCATATCTTTGCAAGCGAAATTAAAATTGTTTCGAGTTTTTAAAAATAAAGAGACTGGATGGCTTACCCCTTTCAAGACGGTCTTAATAAATGTCTACCAAAGGGGTGACTTGCCGGTTCAATAGGAACCGGTTTTTTAATCAGTAAGGAGAGTATATATGAAACGAGGTGCTAATAAAGCAACGGTTTTGCGGAACGGCCAGAGAATGCAGCACATAAAAGAGGTGCGATTCGGTGCGGCCGAGTATCGCGGCGAGGTTCCTACAATGGACGGCCTGATGACAGTTGACAAGGTCACAGCGAACAGGTTTTCCATTGTTTATGTGATACCCAGGGATAACCCCAAACACGACTGGAGTGATGTCCAGGACGAAACATGGGTTTTTGATATCCATGGGGTAAAACGGATGACCTATGTAGGAGTTGAAAGTCTGCAGCGCGGAGAGGCAACGCTCAACGGTGAAGGCGAATCGACATACCAGATCGACTTCGTTGCAGAAAGGGTAATCGAAGAATGAACGACGTTTTATCGCGGATTAAAGCCGGTTTAAAAAACCATAAGATCGTTTCGTTCCCGGGAACTGATGTGCAGGTTCGGCTGAACCTGCTCTCTGAAGCAGATACTCTCGACGCGATTGCAGCATCGGATCAGATGTTTAAAACCAAAAATATCGAGGTCAAGTTTCACACAGTGAATGCTTTTGAAAACGAGAAAGCAGTACAGATGCTGTACAGATCGCTCAGGGATGCAGATAACGTTAATCCACTGACACCAACTATTACCGAATTTCGCAAACTGGTCACCAGTGAGCTGCGCAGTGCTCTTATCGAGGAATACAACAGCCTGTCTGAAGAGTGCAGTCCCAGCCCGTTTAATCTTTCTGCCGATGAGTTTGATCGCCTGGTCGAATCGGTAAAAAAAAATCCCAGGGAAACGACTGGGAATATTTCAAGTTTATTAACGCTGAGAAAGCTTGCGCACTATTTGGCCGAGGAGCTTGTGATCTTACAGACGGCCAATGGACCTACATCCTCATAATGAGGATGATAGAAAAGGAAAAGCAAAACCTGAAAACTGCAGCAGGGAATCACGACGGCGAAACCTGGACTCTGGACTTAGACAACGATGGCGAATACTGAAAACCTGAAACTCATCATATCCGGAGATGGAAAATCTCTGGGTACAGAACTCAACAAGACCGAAGCCCGGATAAAGGGCTGGGGTGGTCGGGTTGGAAGTGTTTTTGGTGGACTGGGTAAAAAGATAACCGGTTCGCTTGGAAAAATCGTGACAAATCCTCTGTCTATTGTTGGTGGATCTGCAGGTATACTGTACGCTGGTAAGAAGTTAGTCGATTATCAGGACAAATTGTCGTCGCTAGGGCTGATGGTTGGCAAAACTGATTCAGAAATCGTTAAAATGGATGATGACATCACCAGGTTGGCATACAGCACCGGTCAAGATCGTGACGGGATCGTTGATGCACTTGCTGACATGGCAGACAAGACTGGAGACTTTGAGTTTTCGCTAAAAGCTATGGAATCTGCAGCAAGGTCATCTACCGCGATGTCTGCAGATTTAATGGATGTCACTCGTGTGGTATCGTCTCTGCGGCTCGGTATGGGTGCGACTGCAGAAGAGATAGAAGAATACCTGGATGTGATGGCTCGCATGGGCAATGTAGGATCTTTTGTTTTCAGAGATCAGGCTGCACAGGCTGAAAGGCTATTTTCTTCATCGGCAATGGCAATCAAACTGACCAAGCGCAGTTTTGCAGAGTACAATGCATTTATGCAGATGATAAAGCCGTCATTTGGCTCTGCGGATATGGCCGGGACTGCTATTGACAGTATTATAAACCGGTTTCGCAGCGAGCAAAAAGATATTGAAAAAGCTGTCAGGTTTAAGATTTTCGATGAGAAAGGTGCGATAATTGACTTTGCCAAAACAATAAAAGCCATCGGGAAATTAAAACCGAAAGTCCAGAAGGAATTATTTGGAGAATATCAAAGAGCTTTTACGATCTTTGGTTTTGCTGGAGCCGAAGCTCAGTATGATGCGATGATCAAAGCCGGTCAAGAAGCTGGTTTTGTAACTGAGGCTTTTACAAAGAAAAGTCGGGAGGCGAAATTTCAGATTAACGCTTTAGTTACTGCTGTCAAGGATTTCGCTAGCGCTGGATTGTCGCCAGTACTCGAATCTCTGACAAAGAAGCTATCCGATCTCACAAGCGACCCTCAAAGAATGGAAGCATTTAGAAATGAGATAAAGGAAGTTGGTAATACTATCGGGCAGGGCGCAGTAAAAATCAACGAAATGGTAGGTGCTCTTGAGGGCTTTTTGATGATTTCTAAAGCTTTGGCCTGGATGATTAAGGCTCCAGGAGATGTAAAAGACTGGTTTGATACAAATAAAGATTGGGGAGAGTGGGAAATAGAGCAGAAAGCCAGAAAAACAGGCGATTATCCCTGGTGGCACAGAAATGCGAAATGGAGACAGCGGTCCCGAGCTACTACCCAAAAACAAGAAGAAAGTATGGCACTGTTAGAAGGTGTGAGAGTACCTAAATCTGTCAAAGATGCAGTTGTATCTCAAACACAAATCCAACAATACAAAATGGTCGATGGTGTCCGTGTGCCCATGAATCTGGACCAAAAGATCACAATAGTAGCACCTGAAGGTACCCGTGTGCTGACAGAGAATCGCGGATCCAATATATCTGCAAATACAAAAACCAGTGTCAACCGGGGGGCGTTCTGATGAGCACTTACCGGGCACAAATCGACGATTTCTCATTCGAAATAAAGAGCGACGGAGTAAGCGATGCATGGACAAAAAATGTCGTTGAGTATGACATTCCGTTTTCTTCAGGTGCTTCGCTGGATTCTCTTGGTGTGAAATCTCGCCCGATCCGGTTTGTGGCAATTTTTCGAAAAGAGAATTACGAATCTCACCAGGCGTTTATCGCTCATGCGCTTATTGATCAGTATAATACTCTGATTCATCCGGTGTATGGACCTGTTAAGGGTATGATTAAAAGTCTGTCTGTTACTCATGACGACAGAAAGAGCTACTGCGAAATTAGTATTGAGTTTGTTGAAGAGGCAATAGAATCCGCAGCGCCTGTATATGCTCCATCAATTACGCAGTTAACTGAAGAGGCTCTGGTTGCAGGCCAATTACAGTGTATTGCTAACCTGCAGGCGGAATTGTCTGCCGGATTGGGAGCCGGAGCGTCGGGAGCGCTGTCGCAGGATCTGGATTCTGAGAGCGAAACTGCATTGTTGAACCAGATGAATTTAACACTTATGCAGAGAATTTATCTTCGACCGGTCGAGGATCTTATTACTAAATTGAATTCGATTCTGCCGGAAGTTTCACAGCCATCTGATTCGATATTATCCAGCATCAACTATGGTTTGTCTTTACCTGGTTTAGCTATGCAGGCATTATCCAGGGCAATGGAGCGGTGTGCTGTTGTTGCGATCGTTTCCAGCGGATCCCCGCTATCTTTTATTACTTCGTTTCGATCCAATGTTGACAGTCTCACCAGCGGTTACTCAATGTTGATCGAATACATAAAGACTGCTGCAGCTCAGATAGAGTGCGTGACGATTTCGAAGCTATATCAGACAGACGAGGATTTTCGGGCAAAACTGGAAAAGATAGAAAACACACCTGTCTGGGGTGAAGACGGCAGGTTGAAATACATTCCTGAATTGCCACCGGTGCTAACTATGGATGAACTGGAGCTGTCATTGGCTCTTGTATGTGAGGATGTTCAGGCTGCAATTGATCAGATCCGGGAGGGGTCCGGATCGATACAGACTGTTTTCAGTTTGAAAAAGATGTCAGATGCGCTGAAAGAGCATGTCAATGACATTAAGCTCAAAAGAGAAAGAATCGTGACAATTAAGGTTCTGGATCCAGTTCCGGTACATCTTCTGTGCCTGCAGTATGGTTTGCCGTATATGGCTGCAGAACGCATCTGTGCGATTAATAATTTCTGGTGTCCTAATTTTATCAGCGGAGAGGTGAAGATGTATGTCTGACATAATAAAGCTGATAATTAACGGATACGAATACACCAGGTTCAAGAACTACGCCATTAAAAGTGATATATATGAAGCTGCTGACACATTTGAGGTTGAAGCATATCCGAGTAGCGAGTTCGTTCCGGCTGCAGGGATGAAATTTGAAATGCGTGTAAATAATGCGCTGGAGTTCGTTGGAATCGTTGATAATGTTAGCAGAGGTTATGCGTCCTCCGGGCGTTATCTGCAGATTTCCGGACGTGATATTATGGGGCTCATTGTTGATTCTTGTTGTGAAGAGTTTCCGACGATTCAAAACGAAAGCCTCGCGCAGATCGCTAACCGACTGTTGAAAAACATTCCGTATATCAGTGGTATAGAATACGATGAAGCTGCTAAAAAACGAGATTCCAGTAAACCATACATTCAGATTGAGCCTGGTCAAAGAATTTTTGATGTTCTGAGGGATGCTGCTATTAGCAGAGGATTGGTTTTTTATGCAACTGCTAAAGGCGGGCTGGCTTTTAGAAAGCCCAGGGGGAAAGGCAGATGTGTTTTTTCTCTTAATCATGAAGATTCTTGCGGAATAATTAAAGCAGAAGAGGTAAACGATATTTCGACTCGCTATACCTCTTATACTGTGCTGACTCAGGAACAAAGATACGACCAGGAAGATCCCATTGAGATAAACCAGATTGTCACGGTAAATGATGATCAATTCCCGTTTAAAGGCGTTTTAAAAAAGCCGTTTGTGGAATCTGTCTCAGATGACAAAGAGTCGCCTGCGAAGTTGGCCAGACGTTACATGGAAAAGAATCGAATGTTATCCCGCACTCTGAATTATACGGTGAAGGGGCATTCTCAAAACACACACAATTGGACTATTGATGAGCTAGTAAATGTAGATGATCGTGTCCTGGGTATTCGTGAAACGTTGTTAGTCTATTCCAGGACGTTTATCGGATCTTCTACTCAGCAGATCACAGAATTAAAACTTGGAGCACCGGGGTTAGTAGAATGAATTCTCCTATTTCATTAATAATAGGATTAATAACCAAGTTTAAATCCACCGCGGGCAAACCGCAGACGTTTTCTGCGAGTGGTCGATCCCGGGAGAGCTTTGATGATCGAGCTGCTTTCCAGCAGTTCGGGTTTGCCAGCGGTCTCCCTGAAGGTACCGAAGCTATTCTGCTGAAGCAGGGTCAGAATGTTTATCTGATTGCATCTGATAATAGTCAGTATCGGATTGCAATTGAAGAGGGAGAAGCGGCTATTTATAACCAGTGGGGCGATTGTGTTGTGTTGAAGAGGGGGCGGATTATTGCAAAGTCCTCGATGAGTGTTGAGCTCGGTGATGAGACTGTTGATCCGACAGATGGATGTGTGACTGGGAAGTGTGCTTGCGCGGCTTATGGTGTGCCGCATCCGGTAGTTTCTGCAAAAGTGAAAGCAACGATGGCATAGGTGTTATATGGCAACTTTACCTGAAGTGAAACACAATGTCCGGACACGAACTGCTGATTACATCGATGCGTATTTTAACGAGCATGAAAGGTACCCTGTCGATATTGGGCTGATTCATGGGGATTTCATTGCAGATGAACTGTATGCTGGATTTGACTGGTCTGATGATGTTGAAGGCTTTCACGATTTTTCCAGCGGAACACCTGGCTCACCATTGATGTTTGAGAGATGGATATCTACAGTTGAATCAGGAAGTTTCCAGAAAGACTATGTATATGAATGGGATGGAATACAGTGGGCAGAGATCGAGAAGAGAATCGGAAAGCCGTACTGGATAAAAAGCCAGGAGGTGCACAAGTATTTTGATGGCGATGAATGGGTGCAGATGACGGGATCTGGAGGGACAACAGATCATAGAGATCTGGACCACCTGAATTCGGCTAATTACTGGCATTTGACTCAATCTGAGTACCAATCGTTTTTGTTGTTGCCTGCGGTAATTTATGGTAAGGAGGATAAAGGAGTTGCGGAAGGGCTTGTTGATGGACATGAGTCACAGTGGAATCATGATTTGTTTTTGACTGAATTGCCAATACATAGTCACGCGTGGAGTGACATATCAGACAAGCCCTCTACATTTGCACCAGCATCTCATGCATTAGTCGGCTCTGCGCACACAGTATCAGGCCTGACAACTGGCCATGCGATAAAAGCATTAAGTGCTACAACCTACGGTTTCGCTGCAATAGCCTGGTCTGAGATTGCCAGCAAGCCGAGCACATTTGCTCCTTCGGCACATACTCATCTTTGGTCAGAGATTTCAGACAAACCCAGTGTATTTGCACCAGCAGCACACGGTCATGCGTGGTCAGAGATCACGGGTAAGCCCTCTACATATGCACCAGCATCTCATGCCCTTGTCAGCTCAGTTCACACAGTATCCGGCCTGACAACTGGCCATGTTATGAAAGCGCTGAGTGCAACCAGTTTTGGTTTTGTGGCATTGACCCCGTCTGAGATAGGTGCCCCCGCAATCGGCACTGAACGATCTCTCAGTATTACCACTGCTGGTTGGGTTACTATAGCAACATGTGCTACCGGAAGGGCCTACGGTGAGTTTCATGTATACGACCCTACAAATGTCATGCATAACTTTACTAAAATTATTGCATCCACATCCTATGGCAAGAATAATGTATCTGTAATCGGAGGCAATCGCTACTCAAAAAGATCGATAGCGCACGTCAGGATATTGAAAAATAGTAGTGATCCAATTTATGGTGGAGCTAAATTACAAGTATATTGCGAAAACCCAACTTTTACGTTATATGTAAAACAGTTTTTGAGTCAGGAATTCACTAACTGGGATCGCTGGAATAATGTTACTCCAATTGCCGAAGGTACTCCGACCGGGTGGGCCCAAGATGGTAGCACATATATTCCAAATATTACTGATGTGGGTTTAGCACTTGGCGGAGATCATATAAGTTGTAGATATGTAACTCCTATCGATGGGACTCTATCAATAAAGGGTAATCAGTCGGTAAATGGAGTTTTAAGTGTAAACAACGATATTGAGTTTTTAAATAATGCTGGCACTGGATATAGAACTTTTGCTAAAAGAAATATTTATAATAACGAAGCATGGTATGATCTAAGTAATATAAGATATCTAAATGTGGATAGAGACATACACATCAACGGTGATATATATGCCACGGGACCGGGCAGTGATTTAATTTGTGATCGGTCTGTAATGGCATCGGAAGCAGTTTACACTACAACTGTGTATGCGGATGTTTTAAAAATTAATGATACAACAATGGGGCCTGGCCCTAGCGAAAATCTGTTAGAGCTGAGTTGTAGCGATGGTCAAGGTCGATGTATTATTAATTCAAAACGTAATTTATCTATAATGATAAATTCTCCTGGGTTTGATGAAACTGAAGCTATTCTAATTAACAGAGATTCAGGTTCAATGGGCGAAGGAATACCGCATATCGATTTTTGGGGAAATGCCGTAGTGCATCACAAGTTGATTGTAGATAGCGATTTATTTACTCCTAAAGTCATAGCTCATTCTTGGCCTTCAGATACGCAAATGCTTTGGTCTATAGCAGCTTCAGATATGTTTACAATAATACCCTGGGATACAGATAATAAATTAACATTTTTGTCTCATAATACTTATTGGAGTGGTACTAAATGGAATTATCGTAAATCTTATGGTGCTGGTCTGATTGCATTTGGAGCTAATGGTTCAATCGAATTTAATGTTGTCCCGAACGGGACTGCAGGAACTGTTGCTCAATTCGGACCGTCAGTGGTTATAATAGATTCTACCAAAATACAATTTAACAAACCATTGAACATCAGTGGTATAAGGGCTGGTACAACACAAGCAACCGCAGGGGCTGCTGCAGGAGAGGTTTGGCGTAGAACAACAGATAACGTTCTTTGTATAGGTGTTTAAATAGAATGACGGTTTTTCAGATAATTATAGAAAAAAACATACCAGAAGCAAGATTAGCTGATACCAAATCTGTTAAAGATTGGTGCAAATATCAGGGGTATAATTATAAAGCTATAAACAGTTTACCCGATGACTTACAAATAGATGGTTTATCGTCAAGAATTGCAAGTGATTATCTTAGGACCGAAACATTACTAAAGAATCCATATTATTGTTATGTTGATTGGGATGTAAATGTAATTGATAAAACACTGGTGCTTGAAGATAAGCCTATACTTGTACCGTTTTTTGATTGGTTTATTTATAATGCTGATCGAACTGATATATTTGAGTTGGTATATAACAACATGATCGAAAGAAAAAAACAAACAGGTGATGGATGGAAAGTTGAAGAGGGGACAATATATAAAGCATTCCGAACTGTATATTATGAGCCTGAATGGGTGAAATGTGATATTAATAAATATTTAATACATTACAATGTTTCAAAACTATAATGGGAGGCATTTATGAGTAATATCAAAATGAAAAAACGCGAGATAGTAAATTTTGTTAAAGCAGTAGAAAATCCCCCAGAATCTCTACAATTTAGGGATTTTAAAGTGGCGCACAATTTAATCAAGATTAAGAATGATTTTAAAGATATATATGAAGGGTTAAAACTCGCAGATCGCCCAGCTCAGGGGTTTGTAGATTATCAGAGGCAAGTACAAAAGCTACAAATGCAACTTAATAACGATCAGACGAAACTCTCAGAAGAGCTTAATGAGCTTGCCGCTAAAAATTTGGATCATATTGAGTCTGAAATTAATAGGAGAAAAAAACTCGATGAGGAATTGGAAGACGAAGTTACTGTCGATTTGGAAAAGATAAAAGCAACAGATATTACTGGTAACGGGAAGGATTTGCTGAAATTTTTGTCTGACATACAACCCGTACTTGAGTTTGAGACTGAAACTGCAAAGGCGTAGTATGGATTTAGATTACCAGCTTACAATAAATGATACAGGCCCGGCGATCGTGTCGTTTAATTGTACAGATAGCCTGGCAAACAATCTGCTTTTAAGCATGACTGTAAAAAAAGGGTCATTTTTTCTGGATCCAGGATTTGGATCCAGATTACATGAAATCTGTACAACAAGCGAAAATGATTTGCAATTATCAATTAAGTATGCCGAAGAAGCTACTGTGTGGTTGGTAAGAACTAAAAAAGTAGAATCAATAAAAGTTAGTGCAGAGCGTGGGCTGAACTGGATAGAGCTGAAATTGAGTGTTGAGAAAAACAGCGGAGACTTATCAACGTATATTTATTTCCACAGGATTGCATAATGTTTGCACGGGATTACAACGATATTTTAAATGAAATATTGGTTGCGTATCGCAATATGGGGCCAGTTGAAACGCTGGATGTTGAGGCGCTAAAGACAGATCATCCTGACATTTACAATCAGTATCTGGTACAGGGGGAACCTGATACATCTGTCGGATCCGTTTTGTACATGGATGCAGCAGTACTGGCATCAATGCTCTATGGCATTTATAAAACTGCTGATAATGTAGTAGATCAGTATTTTCCCGAAACAGCTAACAGGCAAAGTCTGGAACGTCATGCGGCTGACATGGGAGTGATTAGTAGCGGCATGACAGACGCTCAATTGCGCACTGCGGTAAGTGAAATAAGAAAGATGAGGTTAATGGGAGGTAACCGATTCGACTATGATTATTGGGTAAGATCGTGTCGAGTTGTAGATGAGTTTGTGGTTTCTACACTGATCAGGCCGTTAGCTCAAGGCGAAGGTACATTTGATATCGTAATTACAAGCAACAAAAACGACGGGATTCCCAGTGAAGATCTTCTTAATGCTGTCATCGCAAAAATAGAGGAAAATCGCACGGTAGGTTCAGGATTTAGCTGGGGGCTTAGAGTTGTTGGCTCTGTATTGGTTTCTCAAGATGTGTACATTACTGATAATACTCCTGGGTTTGATCGTGCCAGAGCTATAGGTGATATTGCTGCATATATCAAATCGTTAAAACCTGGGCAAGCAATGTATAGAAGTCAGTTGAGTTCTATTTGCATCCAATTAGGAGCAGAAAATCCAATTATTTCAAATCCTATTGATGATGTCGTTCCGAATGTTGATCTTCTTAATGGACTCTATTCTAAATTGTGGCCTGGTGTGATAGAGGTGATGTAATGGATCACTACGAAATGATGAAAAAATTGGTGCCAGTTGATCTGGGTCCTCAGCATGATTCTCTGTTACAAGCAAAAGGAGCTATTTTTGATAACGCCTTAGCTATTGTTGATTCTGCTGCTTTAGAGACATCGCCAGGCACAGCTGTACATACTCTTGAGAGATGGGAGCGATCATACGGTATCGTTCCTAATTTGTCCGCTTCAACTGAATCAAGACGTGGGACTGTTCGAGCCAGGATGCGGGAAAAAGCCAATAAAAAAATTGGAACTCTGAATAAAGAGGTGTATATAAGCATTGCTGACGCTCTTGGATATGAGATTGAGATTATAGAGGCGTCGGCACCATTCCGGGCTGGTATCAGCAAGGCAGGTGACTCAGTGTCATCAACTGGCGAACTGTGGCATGTGATAATTAAAGTGATAAATGCCGCATCCGCTCATAATTTGGAGGCTCTTTTTTTTGACATCTTTCCGCCATATTTGGCGCTTAATTTTGAGTACGAGGGGTAATGTATGGCAAAAACTACTTTCGAGCATGGCACAATCGTAACACCCGACTTTTTGAATAAAATATTCAAGAATGGTCATATCCACGATGGAGGGGCCGATGATGGACATTGCGATAAGATAAACATCACTAACAACACAACTGGCAATCTGCCGATTAACAGGGTCGAAGGCAATCTGCCTCCTACAAGGATCGATGGGTGCGCATTTGGATCATTTGAAATTGATATTAATCCATTCACAAATATTCGTGTTGACTACGAATCAAGTGCTATTCCCTCTGGAAACAATAACCCTGTAATTGTAAGATTGCATTTCCCGGCAAAAAATGGCGAAATGCCTGTAAGCGGCATCTTAGGGAGTTCCGGTACATCTAAACCGGCAATTCCAGTGCTCCTTCGGCCAACCTCTGATATTATGCATCCTTTAGTTGTTTTAAATGATACCAATCTTATTCAGCCCGGGGCTGTCAAAATAGCGCAGAATGGCGAGGTGACATTTTATGCGCTACAACATAACGAAGGGACATCACGACCTATTTATAATAATAGCTTTGTGGTTGGTAGCAATGTAGGCTGGTTTCCTTTTACAATACAATACCCCATAATTCACCAAAGTAGTTAAATCGAATTTAATGGGGATTTAAATGGTACTTAAAAATATCATTTCATCTGTTAAAAAGTATCAATTCATTCGCGCGGTTATACCAATGTCCCCCGGTTCTTTTATATTCTTTCGTCTTTTCATTATAATCATACCAGCCGATATTCAGCCAAACCGCATTG
>CAYMGX010000100.1:0-14927 GCA_964390065.1 uncultured Fibrobacter sp.
AATTGTATATATACTTATGTAATAGTTGAAAGGGACCATAGATGAAAGAGATATCCATAGGCTTAATTGGTGCGGGAACTGTTGGCGGCGGCGTTATCAAGGTACTTAATAACCGATTAAAAGCGATTCGTGAAGATATGGGTCTTCCACTGAAACTTGCCAGGATTGCCGACAAGGTAACATCACGTTTTAAGGACCTGCCCGTTGGAGATGCACTATGCACACCGGAAGCTCAGGATATTATTGATGATCCATCAATTGACATTGTTATTGAGTTAATCGGCGGTACGACATTTGCCAAAAAAGTTGTTTTGGCGGCACTCAAGGCAAAAAAGCATGTAATAACTGCCAATAAGGCACTAATTGCAGAATATGGTCCGGAGATTTTCGAATGTGCCGGGCAGAATGGTGTTTCTTTCTATTTTGAGGCATCAGTCGGTGGTGGCATGCCTATTATTAAAGCAATCCGTGAGGGGCTTGTCGGTAATAACGTTCTTTCTATCAAGACGATCATCAATGGAACCTGCAACTACATCCTTACAAAAATGTCTCTGGACGGACTTCCGTTTGAAACGGTTCTAAAGCAGGCTCAGGAAAAAGGTTACGCTGAAGCAGATCCGACGCTTGACATCGGAGGTGGAGACACCGGGCATAAAGTCGCCATTCTTGCCTCACTGATAAGTAACGGGTATGTCCCTTACGAAAAGATCAGTAAAGAAGGCATAACATCAATAAGCAAAGACGATATCGCATTTGCAAAGGAACTCGGGTATACAATTAAACTGCTTGGTATCATCAACAGGAACGTTGACGAAAAAGAGGTTGATGTTCGGGTTCACCCTGCAATGCTTCATACGGATCACATTATTGCATCTGTAAACGATGTATTTAATGCTGTATTACTGGAAGGTGATGCAGTAGGCCGCATACTTCTTTACGGAAGAGGAGCCGGAGAAATGCCGACGGCATCAGCGGTGGTAAGTGATATCATTGATGTTGCCCGGAATATTGCAAGCGGTAATACCATTCGTATTCCGATGGATTATTACTCGACAAATAAAGAGGTGCAGGTAAAGCCATTTGAATCGATTTCATCACGCTATTATCTGCGCTTTACTGTTACCGACAAACCGAAAGTACTGGCATCAATAGCATCCTACCTTGGTGAACATGGTATCTCTATTGCGTCAGTAATGCAAAAGGAAGGTTACTCAAAGGATAACGTTCCTGTTGTTATTATCACACATACGGCATCAGAGCAGGGAGTGCGTGATGCAATTGCCGACATTGAAAACGCTGATTATACAAGAGACAAAACTCAGATTATCAGAATTGTTGATTAGTCTATGTGCCATTATGTGAACATCTGTTTTTTATAATATCAATGTTAAATAAGTAATCTTAATCGGGATATACAATGCATTACATAAGTACTCGCGGAAATTGCAATCCGGTCCGGTCCGCACAAGCGATCAATACAGGGATGGTCCCCCAGGGTGGACTTTTTGTTCCGGAATCTATTCCAAAAATTGATATCAACGGTATCAATGGTTCTTATCAGGAGATCGCCTATAGCGTTCTTCGATCCTTTCTCACTGATTATACCGATGCTGAGATCAAAGATTGTATTGCACATGCATACAATAGCAGTACCTTTGACAGCGACCGGGTAATTGACATAGCAGGAATAGGCAAAAATCGTTTCCTGATGGAATTATATCATGGACCGACAGCAGCATTTAAAGATATGGCGCTGCAGATAATGCCGTATTTTCTGACCTATGCAAAAAAGAAGTCCGGTAATTCTTTACATACTGTTATTCTTGTTGCGACATCCGGGGATACCGGTAAAGCAGCCCTTGAAGGATTTAAGAATATTGATGGCATCTCTGTTATAGTCTTTTATCCCAATGGTGGTGTCAGTGAAATCCAGCGGCTTCAGATGGACACCACGGATGGTTTCAATACACACGTAGTGTCGGTTCGCGGTAACTTTGATGATTGTCAGACTGGTGTAAAAGAGATTTTCAGTGACCTTGAGCTGCGCGAACTTATCAGCAAAAATGGCATCGAGTTTTCATCAGCCAATTCGATTAACTGGGGCCGTTTGTGTCCGCAGATTGTTTATTATTTTTATACATACAGCGGCCTTGTAAAATCAGGAAGCATACAATCCGGTGAGGCAATCGATTTTTGTGTTCCGACCGGTAACTTCGGTAACATTCTTGCAGGATATTACGCAAAAGAGATGGGTCTTCCCATTCGTAAACTTATCTGTGCATCAAATAAAAACAATGTGCTGACCGACTTTTTTTCAACAGGTACCTATAATCGCAAACGTGACTTTCACAAAACCATATCACCATCCATGGACATTCTTATTTCATCAAATCTTGAACGGTTTCTTTTTGAGATCAGCGGCCATGATGCAAAAGCGGTAACTGAATGGTATCGCGACCTTGGTAGTACCGGATCATTTACTGTTTCCAATTCTATTAAGAATGCGATGAGTACAATTATCAGTGCCGGCTGGGTTGACGAAACAGAAGTAATGGATACGATCAACAATACGTACAGGAATAGTGCAACAGTAATTGATACACATACTGCTGTTGGAGTATCGGTAGCAGACAGACTCAGGACAGACTCTACCCCGGTCGTGATTGCATCAACTGCAAGTCCTTATAAGTTCAGTTGTGATGTACTTAACGGAATCAGTACGACAGTAAATACCGATGAATTTGCAGCAATTGAATCACTTTCGAAATTAAGCGGTAAGAAGATTCACAGAGCGGTTGACGGATTACGGAGTCGTCAGGTACGCCATAACAAAGTAATTGATATTAACGAAATGAAAGAATGTGTCAAGAGCATTATTGCAGGATCAATTCACAGGTAATCCAGGTATTATTACCGGATAATCTCATTTAATCAGGCAGCATGCTGACAAAGCAAGAGTACTTTACACTATGAAAAAAAAATATATCATTCTTGTCGGTGATGGAATGGCAGACAGACCGGTAGCGTCACTTGGCAACAGGACTCCGCTTGAATATGCGCAAACGCCGGCAATGGATACACTTGCAAAAAACGGGATTGTCCGTCTTGTAGCAACAGTGCCGGAGGGGTATCCCCCCGGAAGTGATGTGGCCAATCTTTCACTAATGGGATATGATCCACAAGTCTTTTACAGCGGCAGGGCGCCTATTGAAGCAGCAAGTCTTGGCTTGCCGCTTTCTTTCGACGATACGGCATTCAGATGTAATCTTGTTAAGATTGTCAATGAAACAATGATTGATTATTCAGCCGGACATATTGACACAGGTAAAGCATCACGAATAATCAAGGCACTTGGAACAGAACTTGACGATGACTCGACACGGTTTTATCCTGGAATAAGCTACCGTCATATTGTTGTTATCAAAAACTTTCCTGACGGGCTTACCTGTACGCCTCCTCATGATTTCACCGATACACCAACCACACCTCATTTGCCGCGCGGTAACGGTGCAGAAAAGATTCTGTCTCTTTTGACAAAAGCAAGAACAGTTATTCATGATTTTCATACAGCTCATCCGGACTGCCAGACAGATGCAACAGATATCTGGCTGTGGGGACAGGGTCGGGCGCTGCAGTTACCTCATTTGAAAGATCGTTTCGGGCTTAACGGTTCAGTCATTTCGGCTGTTGATCTTGTGAGAGGTCTGGGTGTATTGGCAGGACTTAGAGTCCGTTTGGTTGATGGTGCCACCGGATATCTTGGAACAAATTATACGGGAAAGGTGCAGGCTGCAATTGATGCACTTAAAAGTGAGGACTTCGTTTATTTACACGTTGAAGCTCCCGATGAGACATCACATCAGGGTGACTTACAAAAGAAGATCCAGGCAATCGAGGAATTCGACCATTATGTTGTCAAAGAAATAATGCATTACCAGAAAGAGCATCCGGAACTTACAATACTTATCGCACCAGACCATGCAACACCAGTCTCATTAAAAACACATTCATCAGAACCGGTACCCTTTCTTGCATCTGGCCCATCAATCACTGCCGACAATTCATGTACATATTGCGAATCATCGGCTCAGGGTAAACCGATCTATTCCGGACCGGAATTATTCGAACATTTTATTCGGGGTTTTTAAGCATATGGCTCTACGAATTGTCGAAAAAACAACAACCTTCGTTTTTGATATTATCGCAGTAAATGTAGCACTTTTTACAACGGTATGGCTACGTTACAAGTCCAACATATTTCCTGCAAGTTATGATCAGACTATCCAGTATGCATCGTATATAACCCCGTCAATTGTTATGACCTGTGCCTGGATACTTCTTTTTTTTCTGACAGGACTGTATCGTGACTGGTATAAGGAATCACGAATTGATGAATTTTTCGTTGTAGCCCGGACAGTAATTATTGGCATGTTTTTTCTTCTTGTTATTACATCCGCACCGCAGATTATTGAGTTTGCGCAGACAGGCAATGCCCGGATTCTTTTCACGCCTACGAAATTTCCTCTTTTGTTAACATACGGCGGCTGTATGTTGTTTTTTGCAACAACCAACCGCTTTACAATACATACAATACTGGCATTTCTTTTTGCAAAAGGAATTGCTGAAAACCGGGTTCTGATCATTGGCGCAAACGATTCCGGTGCGTCGCTGATTAACGAACTCTCGAAATATCCACATCAGGGTTATAAAATTTCGGGATATATTGACAACAATGAAAGTCTTAAAAATACTGACTTTCAGGGAACCAGGGTGCTTGGGACCTACAGCGATATTCCGGATATTGTCAGGAAAGAAAAAATCCACGGATTAATCATTGCACATGTCAGTGCATCCGCTGACGACATTCTTAAAATTCTTGAACATTGCGGTGATCATCGTCTTGTTATCTACATGGTTCCAACACTTATGGATGTCATTACAGGTCACCTCAAGACGCATCAGATTTTTGGTGTACCGCTCATGGTACTCTTACAGGATCATATGCCTGCCTGGGAAGCTCAGATCAAGCGACTGATGGATATTATTGTTTCTGTCAGCCTTCTTACATTTGGTGCTCCGGTATGGCTGCTGACAGCACTTCTCATACGCCTGACATCACCAGGCCCGGCAGTTTACAGCCAGGTGCGTGTTGGACAAAATGGGAAAAACTACACAATGTACAAATTCCGTTCAATGTACGTTGATGCCGAAAAACGTAGCGGTCCCCAGTGGGCAACAAAGAACGATCCCCGTATTACCCCGTTCGGGCGATTCGTGCGTAAAACCCGTCTTGACGAAATACCACAGTTTTACAATGTGCTTCGGGGCGAGATGAGTCTTGTCGGCCCCCGTCCTGAAAGGCCTGTATTTGTCGAGAAATTAAAAGTCGAAATTCCATGGTATATACGAAGGATTAAAATGAAACCCGGGATTACCGGATGGGCACAGGTTAAACATAAATATGATGAATCAATTGAAGATGTAAAGCAGAAAGTATTGTATGATTTATACTATTTTGAAAACATGTCAATACTTCTTGACATTAAGATACTCATCCGGACTATCCTGGTCGTGTTTACAGGAAAAGGCGCAAACTAATTATTCTGGAATATGACTCACCTTTTATTACAAATTAAAAAAACATCTCCGTTGTTAGGAGGTGCCTTTTTAATCATAATCATTCTTCATCTTTTCCCGCTTGGATTCTTTCAATCGTATATTCTCAGCAGTGCATTTGAGAACCTTCTTCACCCCTACGGATTTGCATGTGTCACAGCGTTTCTGCTTTATGTCCTGTATCCATCGGTTCAACATTCATCACGCAAACACAAAACAATTCTCGTACTATCAACAACCGTGTTTAGTGTCGGTATCGGTCTGGCATCTGAAATTACCCAGCGTTATTTCAACCGTGATGCATCACTCGAAGACCTGCTCAATGATACAATCGGTTCTGTTGCCGGTGCACTTCTGTTTATATCCATACACAGGTATTCTTTTATTAAAAACAAGCTGTTACGTCTGATAATTCTGGGTACCGGGATTCTGATACTATTATACACATCAGTACCATTTACCAAAGTGGCATTTGCTGTCTATTGTAGAAATCATCAACATCCAGTACTATTTGGATTTGAAAAACAATGGGAACAAACATTCATCGATGCCAGGAATTCGACGGTATCAATCGTAAACGACACTACACTCCGGAGTGATACCAAAAACAACCACTCACTCAGGGTCGACTTTCATGATCGTAGATTTTCCGGTGTCACCTTTTCGGATGTGTATCCCGACTGGTCCAAATCAGACACATTTTCATTTACGCTTTACTCACTTTCAGATTCATCATACGCCTTGTTTATCCGTATTAACGACAGTGATCACACAAACGAATACGCTGACCGGTTCAACTCCGGAATTCAGGTCAATCCAGGGAACAACCACTACGCTTTTGCTATTAATGATATAGCAAAGAGTCTTAAAACACGTACGATGAATTTAAATAAGGTTGAAACGATTATGCTATTCGGAAACAAAAACAATTCAGGCAAATCAATATTGCTTGATTCAATTCGCCTGAACCGTTAGTTCAATCTGTAACTAACGTTTTACTCTTTTTACCCAGCCCATGGAGACGGTCAGAACAAAGCCAGCAAGGAACAATACCATTGAGGTAATCATTCCCCCAAATTGAGATACTTCTGTATTACCATTAAATGTAAGTGTAATAGGAAAAGCAATCGCACCAGCACCCGTTACCAGAGAAGATACAAGCATGATGATTTTAGGAACTTTCATGGGGACTACTCCTTTTAAAGAACCAGCAATATAATGTAAATAGAATATACAAGGAAAAGGAGTACTGGAACAGGTACATTTCAGGTACACGTTTTAAATTTAGTAAAAACATGTTGATATTCCGGAACGATCGATGCTATAATTATCGGACTAATTTGAATTTCTCTTTATCAGCCGTTATCATGAGGTACTGCATTTACATGGTAGTCCTGCTTTCAACCGGTCAAAGAGCAAAATGATTGTTATCAGGTACAAAGTCGCCTCATTCATATACAATGATACCCACGGACCATACATATCAATAGAGTGATTTGCCGCCACAGTCTTTTGCCCAGTCCTTAAGCGCCTCCTCAAGTGTATACCCGAATTTAAAGCCGGAGTCTATCAGCTTTTGCGATGAGATATTTGTCGATTTTATCAGTTTTACGATTCGTTCGGGAACCAGTCCCATCTTTTTAATAAACGGCAGTGGAATGAGATTTACACACGCTGCACCGGCAGCAATAATTTTAAATGGGATAACAATTTCAGGTGCTTTATATCCGAAAGCCTTTTTGAACGTTTGAACGATCTGTTTTATTGTTATTTTTTCAGGGTAACAAAAATTAAACAGATATGAACCCGGTGCCCTGTCAATCGACCCGACAATAAACGTACAGATATCTTTTACATACAGACATGCTTTAATCGTAGAGTCTCTGCCGGGATACGCAAATAACCCCTTTTGAAGCGCATTTGCAATACGGGTAAAATTACCACCTTCACCTTTTCCAAAGATCACCCCCGGTCGCAGTGTCATAAGAACACGGGTTTGGGGTGCTTTATTGAACCACTCTCTGTGAATATATTCTGCGACTATTTTGGATGATCCATACGGGATCGCCGGCATGGGAATCAGTTTCTCGTTTTTTTCATCCTCTCCCGGTCCGTACACTGATATAGATGATGTAAAGATTATCTTCTGACATCCTGTATTTTCTGCATATGCACAGATGTTTTTTGCGCCATTGATATTCGCTTCAAAATATTCATGCGCCGGATGTCCGGGACTTGTATGAATCGCTGCAAGATTGACAATACAGTCGATAGTCCCTTCAAAAAGTGCGGTGTCAATCGTAGTTCTGACATCACACTTGACAAACACGACCCGTTTGTCATCCGGTAGTGATGTTCCAGGATGCCAGCACGGATTTTTTATATCTGCAAGGTATACTCTATCATATTTTTCAAGTAAAAGCGGCGTTACATGCGTCCCTACAAAACCTGAACCGCCAAATACAACAACTGATTTCATGAATTAAATTCCTGTTTTTAAAAATATGACACTCAGGGAGGAATCCTGATTTCACCCTGTACGTTTTAAAATATATCACACATCAGGATCGCTGCAATATATCTGTAAGTTTCATTGTCTGCCAGCTGATTTTTGTATCTGCAGTAGAGATATCAGTAAACTCAAATGCATCCAGTAGTTTTTCAAATTTACTGAATGCAGTTTTAAGACCATAATATGATTTGAATTTTCTTACAGCACTCAATCCGTCAAGAACCGGTTGTTTGCTGTCAAAATCCCGTGGATGGAAATAGGTCATGACGTACTCAGACTGTCGCATAAACCGTTTTATCAGTGGATATGGTAAAAGTCTGAAATAGCCACCTCCCGAAAAAATAATCTGCTTACCCAGTAATGGAACCGTATTAATCGGAAACTCTTTGAGGTTTCCGTATTCGGTCTCAATGATAACCGGTTTGTCGGTTCCGAAATTGTCAAATCCTCCGTGTCCCCGTGGAGCCGGGAATATTGATGAATCGAACTGTATTCCACTTTCGACAAGAACATCCAATGCCCAGACATTATCACGGGTGATTGAAAACCCCGGAACCCTGTAACAGGTAACCGGCCGGCCTGTTATCCCCTGCAGCAACCCAATTGACTTCTGCAGGTCATCGCGAAACTCTTCCTTTGTCAATTCGTATGCCAATTGATGATAGCAGGAGTGGCTGGCAATTTCGAATCCCCTGTCGCAGATTTTTTTAATCACTTCAGGATACCGCTCCGCCACCCATCCAATGCAGAAAAACGTAGCCCTCTGTTTTCTCTTGCTGAGCAGATCAAGAATTCTATCGGTATTTTCGTGTATTCTGCACTCAAAAGCATCCCAACTGCCGACCGAACGGGTAGCATCAAAGTCAAGCAGATTAAACCACTCCTCAATATCGAATGTCAATATATACACCGGTTTACTCATTATTTCATCACTTTCATCGTGCACTGTTTACCTGCTCGAAAAAGAGAACCGCAGAAGAACGGTATTTGTAGCCAGGTCAACAACAGCATCCTTGTTCGTTGGCTGCTTCAGAATGTAGCTGAATTCGTAATCAAGCGTAACACCACGGGCAATCTGCCAGCTTAATATTGAATTTACATTAAAATCAGGTTTTGTAAATCTATTTTCGGGATATAGTGGAACAAATACCTTTAACTCTGCCCCTGCAGTTCCAAACCGGCCGATCCGCAGATTTGCAGATATCTGTCCAAGCGGCCCAAGTTCAAAAATCTCTGTTTTCTTTTCGTGGCGAAGCAATACACTTCTATCAATTAATCGTGCTAATGCGGGGTTGGATGTATCATAATTAATTTTATTGCCGGATATTTCTGTATATTTTTCCGGGAATCCGGAATATGAACTTCCTGCGCCCAGCCTGATTGCAATATCCATAAAATTCAAATTCAGGGCATCAATGTTGACTCCACCACCGACATCAAAGGTAACCGGACTAAAAGAGGGATTGAGCCGATGAACTGCACTTGAATCGATTTCAGTTGTTGTCCTTACCGAATCATCAGTGAGAATAAGAAACAATTCCTTATCACCCCGCTGTATATCTTTCGTAAGCAGGTTCGTTTTAGCCTCGACAGATCCGTAGGGGCCAAGCCATTGAAAGAACCGCCAGATAAACAAGGTACGTACTTTAAAATCATCAGTTGCGCTCATTATCGACCATGATGATGATGCCTGCTTTACAACATTAAAACCTTCATTAAGCGAAATGGTTGTTTCCCACTCCATAGGATTTTTATGATAGCGAATCCAGGTGCTTGAATTAAGATTCAGGAGTGATGAATAGTCGGTTTTCCGGTCATCTTTTTTGTCAACATTATTTACAAATTGAATATTGCCACCCACCGACCCGCCAAATTTCCAGTTTGATGTAATCTTTCTGCCGGATGCCACATCTACATTACCTCCCCCAAGGATCACGAGATCTTCTGGGCGCTGAATCAAAACGATTCTCGACAATTCTCCCGGCATTAATCGAACAGTTATGAAATTTTTAAGCGTATTATAACTTTCGCCACGTCCGAGAATCTTGTATAGACCCGGTTTTAAAATCCATGTTTTAACTGTTTCACCTAATGATACATCAGCACCATATCCACGACCAAACGATTCGAATCCATCAATACGTACAAGCTCATATTCGCCTTTTATCGAAGCGGCATTTGTATCAATTGTTTCGATAATCAAACCGGCCCAATTGGGAATCACCGGTAAAGTACGGAATTCCATGACCTCCACTTTTCGGACAATCCGTTGCTTATGTGTACCACTTCCAAGCATGACATAATAAGAACCGGGTTCAAGCGGATAGGTTACTCCGGTTTCCCCTCCGCCTACAGACACTCCCGTAGAGTCAACAATTTCGATATCCGGTTCCTTATGAAGCTGTGTCATCCGGGGAATAAAGATACCGCCTTTGCCCATCGGTACGATAGTATTATCCTTTGACATCTGATCGGTAACTGATGGTGCGTCCCAGGTACTCGCTGCCTTGTCATACCAGAGTGTCAATGAACGCAGAGTATCTTTTGTCCCTTTTCGTATAGTGTCCTGAATAAGTGTTTTTCTTAAGACATGATCTGTAATTTCCTCACCGGGAAGTGCCGGCGGCAGTTCAGCCCGCAGAGTATGACAAAAAAGCAGAACATGTATTATGACAAGGCATAAACGTAACAACGTATCAGGTTTTGGTATGTTGACAATAGACGAAGTAATCCGTCGGTGATTGTTAAGCATAGTGCAGCGGTATCGCGTGTTCATATTACTTCGGACTTTCTACGTTGAGCGAATCCGGGATTACTTCTAACGAAGTGCCCTCCGGGTTGGCACCTGTAATCCCGCTTTCGATGGCAAGTTTACTGTCAATATCCTGGATAGCCTGAGAAATCGCATATTCAATAAGTGCAGACATCTCCCTTATGACAAGTTCCGGATTATGTTCAAGAACTTTCTTTCGCAAATCAAATCTCCGGTTATAGACAATATTGCCATTTCTTAGATTAACAAGATTAAACCTTAGTGCGATATGTGAAAACCAGAGTTCATCACTGTCATATTCCTCAAGCGCCTCGACCATACCGCTTAACTCATAGTGTGGTTTTGTTCCCTCATCATAACGCCGGATAACCGATGATACCAGATTGACATCAAGAAGATGTTTATAGACAAGATCTGTTACCATTCGTGATGGCTTGACAGCCCATACGCGGTAGGCGTAGTACCGAAGCTCAAAAGGGCTCTGACGATACACGATCTGGGGACGGTTATATGCCTCTTCTATATCAAACTCTTTTAACCGGATAACAAAAGGATACGGTTTATCATTTTGTCTGTCTGCAATAAGGCCGGGCAGATAATTTAACTGATAATACTTTTTATATGGTACATTTGCGCAACCTGTAAACAATACCAGCGCCAGAAATCCAATACCGGCAATTGTAATAATTGATCGCAGGCTCATCGTATGTTTCGCTCCCTTATATTTTCACCACGCAACAGCAATGATGGATTTTCAGCTACGGTTTTAGTAAGGTTATTTGCATTCTCTGACGCCTCTCGGATATTTTGCATGCTGACCGTAAAGTCTTCACGCGTTTGACGAATCATAAGTGCAAGATTCTCAGACAGTTCCTTAAGTGCAATTGTCGTTGAGTCCACCTGATTGATGATATTAACAAATTTATTAATCGGCATACTGTCAGAAAATGATCTGGTAATCCCGTGTATATCACCGGCAATGCTGTCTACTTTTACAATAATTCCTGATGATGACGATGCAAGTTCAGTCATACGCGGTTTCGCCTGATTAACAAAATCTTTAATATCAGCTGAAATGGATTCAACATTTGCAAGTGTACTTTTTATTGACGCAAGGCTATCAGGATTTGAGATTTCATTAAGGTGGTTGAGCAGGATCTCTATTTTTGCCATAATCACCTCTGCCTTACCGGTTATGGTACCGATCAATGATGCCTTCGTTGGTATGACTGACCCCTCCTTTAGCAGCTCGGCACCGTTTGTCCCGCCGGTGATCTCGATGTATTTCAACCCCGTTATTCCCATTGCGTTAGTTGTTGCCACCATGTCAACTTTCATCGGAAAATCATCCTGCAGTTTCAGGTCAACCTTTACACGAGATAAATCATCAGGAAGGTACTTGATACGTTCAACTTTACCAACAGGCACTCCGTTAAACTTGACCGTTGACCCCTGTTCAAGCCCGCTGAGCGATTCCCCACTGAAATATGCCGTATATCGCTTGAACTTATCTGTCAATTTGACACCCATCGGAATTGCAATAAAAGCTGCAAGCAGTATCACGCCACTTATAATAAAAATACCCAGACGGGCACTTTGTGATCTTGACAAACTCATCTATACATACTCCACGTTAAAGTCAACACCAACAGCGCGATTACGTTTCTGTAACGATTCCTGACGTGCATAGAATTCTGCCACCGGTCCACTCTCAATTGCTCTTGACCCCTGATACGTTCCATCAAACAGTTTTGATCCTTTATGGAGAAATATGATCGAATCGGCAATCTTCTCTATGGATAATAATTCATGCGTCACAACGACGATGGTAATTCCAAGCATTTTACGTAATTTCAGCAGCAGTTCATCCAGACCAGCACTGGTAACCGGATCCAGACCCGCTGATGGTTCATCGCAGAATAACAGTGGAGGATCAAGTGCCAGCGCTCTGGCAAGGGCAGCCCGTTTTCGCATACCACCACTTAACTCACCGGGGAACAGATTGACCGCATGCGGCATATCAACCTGCTCAAGTTTCATCATGACAATTTCCCTGATTATTTTCGGCGGTAACGCAGTATGCATCTGTAAGGGAAGGGCAACATTATCACCGACAGTTATTGATCCAAGAAGCGCACCATTTTGAAAAAGGACACCCACCCGTTTAAGGACATCAACCGTTTCCGGCTCATCCTGATCACTAATTGGTACTCCAAACAGCCTGATTGTTCCGGAGACTGGTTTTAATAAACCGATAATCGATTTTAGAAGCGTTGTTTTTCCGCATCCTGATGTTCCAAGTATGACACGTATCTCACCGGGAGTAACCTGTGTGGATACATCACTGAGGATCGTGCGGGTTCCATACCTGATCGTTATCTTTTCTACATCGACAACAGGAACATTATCTTTCATTGTATCACCCTATAAATGAAAATGCTGCATCAGCAACAATAATTGCAAAAATACCGGCAACAACACTTGCAGTGGTCTCTTTCCCGACTGCTTCAGCACCACCATGCACCCGGAATCCATACACTGCGCCGATCCAGATAATCAGCCAGCTGAAAACAACCGATTTAAAAAAACCAATGGAAACATCTTTAATAGTCAGGTACATGCCAAGATCCGACCAGTACATCGTGGGTGCAAGATCAAGGTAGAACACTGCAACCAAAAAACCACCAAATATTCCTGCTGCAGTTGCAAGTAGTGACAGCGTAGGCATGGTTACGGTAATTGCCCAGAACTTTGGTACCAGAATAAACTGGACCGGATTGATCCCCATCGTTCTTAGTGCGTCAATTTCCTCCCCCACACCCATTGTTGCAATCTCGGCTGTTGTTGCACTTCCGGTACGTCCGGCAAGGATAATTGCTGTTAAAAGCGGCCCCAACTCCCGCACCATCGATAAACCGATCATTGGTGCAAGAAAGACACCTGCACCATATGTCGCAAGCTGTATCGCGGTTTGAAGCGCCAGAACTACACCAATAAGAAGCGATAGCAGCACAACAATTCCCAGTGCCTTAAAACCGAGCTGATACATCTGCTCACCAAGGACACCTTTTCTGAAATCACGTTTTTTAAGTAACCCGATCGTTCCCCAATAGATCATTTCGGTAAATATTGAAAGTGCCTTCTCTGCTTCATTTTTCAGGAAGACTACCGTATTTCCGACATTTACGGCCACATTTTTCTCAATAACCGTCTGAGGAGTATCATTATCCGGATTTGCACCACGTGAACGTAAACTCTCCAGCAGCTCCTGTGAAACGTTTCGCAGCACCAGTTTTCCGCCGGCGGTGGTAAAATCCTTATGAAGCAGTTGAATAAAACATATTCCGGATGAATCGATACGGGTAGTCGATGACAGGTCGAGTGTAACAAAAGAGTCTGGATCAAACTGATTTGAATGTTGTATTACCCAGTTCCGGTCAAGTATTTCAGGAATTTTTACAAGCCTGTTTCCGGACAATCCTTTTACTTCAGAACTCATTGTTTGTGGCCGACCGTTGATGTTTTATACCATGGTATTACAAAAGTTGTCACCGTTTAGCATGAAAATAATATAATATTATGGGAACAGATGAATTTGCACATAAAATTATCAGCACTCTTGACCAAAAGGAATAGCACAAAGTAAACCATTTTCATCCGGGGTTAACGCCTGATATCTGGCATTGCATGCAATCAATAACAAGCTAATTTTAAACACTTTACGATAACAAATAAAAATATTATGTCAATTTAAAGTAAAAAATAATTAAATAAACCATTTGCTTTTTTTTGCTTTTGTCGATATATTATAAGCGTTCTTTCATTATTGCCGGATTAATAAAACAGAAATTTTTCTCTCCATACACTCTCTTTTTATCCGTGGAGGATTTCCATTTATGCAGCTACCTAAATCAAGGCGACGTCAAAAGCTTCGCGAGAAGAAATGCCAGTATCCCGGTTGCGGGAAGATATTCTTTGGCATTCATATCTCGAAATACTGTCCGGAACATAGGCAGGACCGGTACA
>CAYMGX010000101.1:0-13298 GCA_964390065.1 uncultured Fibrobacter sp.
TGCAAAACAATCTGTAACAATATCTTGTGCATATCACTCACGCTCAATCAGGAAATTTAGGTTAAATAAAGGTTAATCAATGTAGATTCAAGATATATTACGGCAAATAACAATCTGCAAAAAAATCGTCATACAATTATTGATAGATTTAGCAGTTCATCAGGAAGCCATTACCGTTACTAACGCACGCTCTCAACTAAAAAAAACATGTATACATCACCTGCAATCTGTATCACATTAAGTTCAAGCAATCATCAAGCAGATACTATATTAATGATTGTTGCTGAGTACTGTTGACATTCAGCTTATTTTTAACGACAACCAAGATTAGTTTAAAGTATGATCACACTCGGTATTGAAACATCATGCGATGAAACAAGTGTCGCACTACTTGATAATGAAAAAATCATTGGTAATATCATCTATTCACAGGCAGAACACAGCAGGTATGGAGGCGTTGTTCCTGAGGTAGCATCACGGGCACACCTTGAGAAAATCGACAGACTTGCAAATGCCCTTTTTGATCAGACCAAAAGCTCAATATCTGATGTTGATTTAATTGCGGTCACCGACAGCCCGGGTCTTGCAGGAGCACTTCTTGTCGGAGTCAGTTTTGCACTGGGGTTGCATGAAAACTATAAAATTCCGATCACCGGTGTAAATCATCTGGAAGGACATATTTTTTCAGTGATGCTTGATCATCCGAACCTTGAGTTTCCATTTCTTGCTCTTGTGGTTTCGGGAGGACATACCGCACTTTATAAGGTCAGTGATGTCGGCCGGTACGAATTGCTTGGCCAGACGGTTGATGACGCTGCGGGTGAGGCGTACGACAAAGTTGGGAAACTACTTGGTTTTCCCTACCCTGCCGGAAGAGCAATTGAAGAGGCATCAATGACTATTGACCATACCGATTTAACATTTCCGGTTGCAAAGGTGTCATCCGGTACGTTTGATTTCAGTTTTTCCGGTTTAAAGACCGCTGTCAAGTATCACGTCGCAAAAATAGACAAAAATGAAATTGATACACACAGAGCTTCTGTTTGTAAAGCATTTCAGGAAGCCGCGGTCGCATCACTTGTAAATCATACCAGAAATGCAGCTTCCGCAGCGGGACTGACGCGCGTTGCACTTGTCGGTGGTGTTGCCTGTAACAGACATCTTCGCAACTGTATGGCAAAAGAGTTTGGAGATCAGGTTTATTTCCCGCAACCCCGGCTCTGCACTGACAATGCGGCAATGATCGCTTTATGTGGATACAAACACTATCTAAAAAATGATCTGCGTTTTCCCAGGATGAATCCTTCAAAAGGAATTTAGAATGCTTCTTTTTATTTTTGGCAGCTTTGCAACACTTTTAATCGGCATTTTACTGATAATTACTGTCCAATTGATAAGAATTGAGAAGAATATTACCGATAGCTGCAATTATACGGAAACAAAAGTGAAAAACATGTATGGCAAGAACTAAAAAGTCTGTCACATTATTTTTGAACTTTCTGTTAGAAATGACAGAACACGCAATTTTATCCGCTTTTTAACCATAACTTTTTTGTTTTAGAAAAAAACCATATATAGTGCCTTAACGCAAACGCACCAAAGCACATTTTTGTACCTACCATCTACTTTAACCAGCACATACCTTTTAACAACACGCATATTATTAAGACAAAACAGGTTTACAGCTATATTTCAATGGTTAAACTGAAACATTTTTGTACTCGAGCTATATTTTTTCTTGTTATATGACGAAAAATTAACTATTTTATTCTGGTTTAAACAGGTAATTACAATTCCTATACAAGGAAAATGCAGCAACAGGACATGTCAGCGATACACTTTTAGCAAATGACCGTTTTTCTGGACAATTCAGTTAAGTATCATATCCTCTGTACCGCTACAACAGTTTTATTTTTGATTACTGGAAATGAAGGAATACTACTCTATGGCAACGGCTCCAATTCAAAACGAACTTAGTTTTAACGGTTTATCGGTACTGTATCAGCTCGCACACATTCTTGCATCGGGTCAGGATCTTGATAAAATCATGGGTTCTACGTTGGAACTTCTTGAAACGAGTGCTGGAATGAATCGTGGCATGATTACAATTCTTAGTCCCGACAATGAAGAGATTGCTGTTGATGTCGCGCGTGGTATATCTGATGCTGACAAAAAAAAGGGTAAATATCGCCTGGGTGAGGGTGTTACGGGCAGAGTAGTTGCCACAGGTAGACCCATTGCAGTACCGGCACTGGTGGATGAGCCGACATTTCTTGACAGAACCGGTGCACGAAAAGGTTTGAAACATTCAGATCTGGCATTTCTCTGTGTTCCAATTAAAGCTGGAAACATTGTCGTAGGTGCATTATCAGTTGACACTGTCGCTGTGGATACATCATTGACACTTGATGGTGAGATAAAATTTCTTGAAGCAGTTGCAGATCTTATCGCACAGGTAGTCCAGACCAGACGCCGTCAATACGATGTAATCCATGCACTTGAAAAAGAAAATATTGAACTGAAAAAAACGCTTGAAAATAAAGGTAAACCTGATCAGATGACCGGTAACAGCGGCTCAATGAAAGATGTATACCGTCAGATCGGGCAAGTTGCAGCATCATCGACAACAGTATTAATTCGCGGGGAAACCGGTACAGGCAAAGAACTCGTAGCACGGGCAATTCATCAGAAGAGTAATTTTGCAGAAGGTCCATTTATTGCGGTTAACTGTGCGGCATTGCCGGAGTCACTTCTTGAAAGTGAACTTTTCGGCCATGAAAAGGGATCATTTACCGGCGCAACTGCAAAAAGAATCGGAAGATTTGAAGCTGCAGACAAGGGAACATTGTTTCTTGACGAAATTGGTGAAATGTCGCTTTCTGCGCAAAGCCGTCTTTTACGAGCGATACAGGAAAAGGAATTTCAGCGTGTTGGTGGCACTGATTCTATCCATGTCAACGTACGGCTTATATGTGCGACTAACAGGAATCTTGAATCAGAAGTCAAGGATGGACATTTCAGGGAAGACCTTTACTATCGTATCAACGTCTTCACTATTCTACTGCCACCGCTCAGGGAGCGTGGCGCCGACAGCCTCCTTCTGGCTGATTATTTTGTAAAAAAATATGCAAAACTTCATGATAAGAATATCGATCGGATATCAACATCAGCAATTGACATGATGGCAGCGTATCACTGGCCCGGTAATGTCAGAGAGCTTGAAAATGTTATTGAACGGGCCGTTATTGTTGCGACCGGCAATGTCATAGAAGGCCATGATCTTCCACCGACTTTGCAAATGAAAGAATCTGAACTTCAGGGAAGCCGTAATGACTCTTTTGAAAACATGGTTGCAGCATATGAAAAAGAACTCATTATTGATGCCTTAAAAGATACCCGTGGTAACCAGACTGAAGCCGCAAAACTTCTTGGCACTACCAAACGTATCATTCAGTATAAGATTAACAAATACGAAATAGACTACAACCGTTTCAGAGGATGTGATTAAGATTATCTGATAGTGTAGCATAACACAGGATTGCAGTGTTATGCTACACTATCATTTGTAATACAGATCAGAATAAACTTCCGGAAAAAAAAAGACAATGCGATACATTGTCTTTTTTTTAATTTATACTACGTGAAACCATCATTAAAGAAAACGGTAAACCTGCGTAAAACGTGCTCCGGCCGCAGATATACCGTTTGTGATTATAGTGCATCAACACCTTTTTCACGTGTTCTGATTCTCATACAGTCTTCAAGTGGCAGGATGAATATTTTTCCATCCCCTATCTTCCCCTGTTCACCGGTCCTTGCTGCATCAGCAATTGCATCAACAGTAGAATTTACATATTTGTCATCAACCGCGATTTCAAGTTTAACTTTATTCACAAAATTAATCTTATACTCATGCCCTCGGTATATTTCTGTATGTCCTTTCTGACGACCGATTCCCTGAACATCAGAAACAGTCAATCTGAACACTTCAATATGACTTAAAGCTTCCTTTACTGATTCAAGTCGTGATGGCTGTATGATTGCAATGATATATTTCATTCCTGTACCCCTTTACTTTAGATTGATCAAGGTTCTTTAACATCTGTAACCAGTTATTTTAAATATTATAGGCTTTTTCACCATGTTCTGTTTTGTCAAGTCCATTGTATTCAGAATCTGTATCGACACGAATACCGGTAATCAGCTTAATTATCAGGAAAATTATCAGCGTTGCTACAGCACAATAAACTATAGTTGTTCCGACAGCAATAGCCTGTATTGTCAACTGATGAGGATTTCCGTAAAGCAATCCTTTTCCTGCGCTGTTTATTGATGGATCTGCGAACACTCCGGTAAGCAGTGCACCGAGCAGTCCTCCGATTCCATGAATTCCAAATGCGTCAAGAGAATCATCGTAACCAAGCTTGTGTTTTACTATTGCTACCATGAAGAACGGTATGATTCCGGCCAGTAAACCGATGACCATTGCACCGCCAACATTAACAAAACCTGCTGCCGGAGTAATTGCAACAAGCCCAGCGATTGCACCTGATGCAAGACCGAGAACTGTAGGTTTCTTCGAGTAGATCCACTCTGTCACCATCCACGCAACAGCAGCAACAGCTGTTGCTGTATTTGTATTGACAAACGCAACACCTGCAAGCCCATTTGCGGCAAGTGCAGACCCTGCATTAAATCCAAACCATCCAAACCACAGCAATCCTGTACCGGTAACTGTTGACACAAGATTATTAGGAACCAGATCCCGGTCTTTACGCTTTCCCAGCACGATAGCACCAACAAGTGCTGCTATACCGGCATTAATATGGACTACGGTTCCTCCCGCAAAGTCAAGTGCACCAAGTTCGAACAAAAAACCGCCACCCCACACCCAGTGTGCTACCGGCACATAGACTATTGCAAACCAGAGAACGGTAAAAAGTATCCAGGCACTGAATTTCATTCTTTCAATGAATCCACCGCTTGCAAGCGCAACCGTAATAGCAGCAAATGTTAACTGAAAAACGACAAAAACATACTCGGGAATTGTTCCTGTCAAACTATCCGGTCCTACCGTGTTCAACATGAATTTCTTAAAGTCCCCGATTATACCTGCAACGTTACCACTGAATGTCAGTGAATATCCGAAAATGATCCACAAAATACTGACAATAGCATAGGCAACAAACGACATTGCCATTACGTTAAGAGTGTCTTTCCTTTTAGCAATACCTCCATAAAACAATGCAAGCCCGGGTAGTGTCATAAGCATAACCAGAGCTGTTGCAACAATCAGCCATGCCGTATCTCCGCTATTTAATGACGGATCCTGCGCAGCTGCAACACCTGCAAGTGCGGCAATACATAGTGGTACATATCGTAGAATCATAAAACCTCCTGATATTTGTTTATTTGTTTCTCTTTCTTTCATTGTCAATTACCATGTTATTGTTTCATCGAACACCTTTCTGTGATGTTTGTTTTTGCTCCCGCCATTTAACAACGCAAGGGCTGTGCCATAATGATTTTTAACCACGATAATCCGGCTGCCTGTATCATTATATATGTACAAACAGAACACTTTTGTAGTTAAAACACCTTGATTGGTACACATTTGTATCATTACTAACTACTTCCGAACCACCCTTATTGTGTTTATTATCATTAGAATGTTTTTTATCAACAACTTACATCGACTTACGCATTAAACCAGGGTATAGCGTTCCGGTGATTATTCTGGCCTGTATTTTGCATTACACATGTTTTGCCGGATAGCGTTGCTGAATCAGTGATTCGTTTTTACATCCTAACAATCACGTCTTTACGCACGATATAGCGGTCAGTGATATCATCAAAGCAACCTTATACAAAATTGAAGAAATCGCAAATGAATAATACAAACTTGTACAACGGGCAGCAAATGTTAACAACCAGAGTCAACACCGATTTGAATTTTAATGGTCTCAACATTCTTTACAACATTGCAACAGTATTAAATTCGAGCAGCCAGCTTGACCAGATGATGAATGATATCATGAAGATCCTTGAAACACAGGCAGGGATGAGAAGAGGGATGATTTCAATATTAGACAAGGATAAAACAGAACTTGTTGTTGACATAGCATATAGTATACCAGAAAATCTCAGAACCCGAGGTAAATATCAGCTTGGTGAGGGCATTACGGGGCAGGTTGCACTGACCGGGCGCGCCATTGCGATTCCAAAACTGGATACAACCACTTCGTTTCTTGACAAAACAGGCGCCAGAAAGAATCTCCGTCTTTCCGATCTTGCATTTCTTTGTGTACCGATAAAAGCCAATTCAAACGTCGTTGGTGTCCTGTCAGTTGATAGAGTAGCCGTTGAAGATTATGTAACCCTTGATGGTGAGTTGCAGTTTCTGGAGGCTGTAGCCAATCTTATTGCGCTTACAGTGGAACAGCGCAGGATTCAGGCAGAAGAAGTAAAACGACTTGAACATGAAAATTTACAATTACGACATATTCTTGAAAACCGCGGGCGTCCTGATGATATGATCGGTAACAGCAGCTCCATGCGGGAGGTATATCGTTTTATTGCTCAGGTAGCACCATCATCAACAACAGTATTGATACGGGGTGAAACTGGTACCGGTAAAGAACTTGTCGCAAGGGCAATTCATCTTAAAAGTCTGGTACATACTGGCCCGTTTGTCGCTATAAACTGTGCAGCTCTTCCTGTGTCACTTATTGAAAGTGAGCTCTTCGGACATGAAAAAGGCGCTTTTACAAATGCCTTTGCATCGCGTATGGGTAAATTCGAAGCGGCAAATAACGGCACCCTGTTTCTTGACGAAATAGGTGAATTACCACTGAGTGCACAAGCCCGTTTGCTCAGGGCCATACAGGAAAAGGAAATTCAGAAAATTGGAAGTATTACTCCGATAAAAGTAAACGTGCGGCTGATAGCAGCCACTAACCTTGACCTGGAAACAGCTGTAAAAGCAAATATGTTCAGGGAGGATCTTTTTTACCGGCTGAATGTATTTACAATTGCGCTTCCTCCTCTTCGTGAACGTGGTGCAGATGTTCTTCTTTTAGCAGATCACTTCATCACTAAATACTCAAATCTTCACCGGAAACAAATTGACAGAATATCAACACCGGCAATAGAAATGTTATCATCATACCGATGGCCCGGTAATGTCCGGGAACTTGAAAATGTTATTGAATGTTCTGTGCTTGTAGCAGAAAACAATGTTATTGAAGGCTACAACCTTCCCCGTGAAATACAGCGAACAAGCATTGAACCATCATCCTCAGGGGGCACATTTGAAAATCTTGTGGCATCATTTGAAAAGCAGCTTATTATTGACGCACTCAAGGATAGTCAGGGTAATCAAACAGTAGCATCCGAACTTCTTAAAACAACAAAACGAATTCTTCAGTATAAAATCGAGAAGTACCGGATTGATTATAGAAAATATCGCAAGAATGCTGGAATGTAGTCTATAGTAAGGTGATAAGTTCACAATTTATGGCGTTTTTTTCTTGCCAGCAGTTTATTCAGAACGTATATTAGAGGTCACTTGTTTGGGGTGTCGTACAATGGCAGTACTCTGGATTCTGGCTCCAGCTATCGAGGTTCGAATCCTTGCACCCCAGCCAAATTATCTGGCGCTATCGTCTAGTGGCCCAGGACATGTGGTTCTCATCCATAAAACCGGGGTTCGATTCCCCGTAGCGCTAAAAAGAGTATTCCTGTTTCAAGGAATACTCTTTTTTTTTATTTTATAAGGACTGTTTGACTCAAACTTCTGCATTTTCAGGAATTGTTTTAACGTAAAGACTGCCAGGACAAGTTGTGCCGCACAAGGGGGGGGGGTGTGATAGCTGATAGAAAATCAGACTGATTTACAGATTGCCGGTTTAAAAAACAAATTTACTAATCACGACACCGGCAACCATGGCTGCAGCCGCAATTCCTGCATAAATAAGGTACTTTTTATCGAAACTTTCGCTTTTTATTCCCGACGTAGATCGTGATGCATTCTTTAATGGCAATGCGGGTGGAGCTTTTATTTCACCAATGCTGGAGGGATTGTTTATGAATTTTGATAATACATCCTGAGGTGCCCTGTCTGAGATGTTTCTGAAAACTGCAAAAATATCCTGACCCAAATCGGCACAATTTGCATAACGGTCTGAAGGGTCAAGGGCCATACACTTACTGATAATCCCGTTAATATCATCGGGGATTGCAATTCCCAAACTTGACAATGGACGAAATTCAGCTTTTGTCTTTTTCTGGACAAGCTCGGAGAGAACTTTCTGGGGAAACGCACGCTGTCCACTTAGCATCTCGTAAAGAACCGCACCCAGTGAAAAAATATCACTGCGCAGATCAAGTGTTTTTCCATTAAGCTGCTCCGGACTAAGATATATCAGAGTCCCCATGATTTTCTGCCCGACAGTATGTAAACTAACCTCACTCGGACGTGCAATGCCAAAATCCATCAGTTTTACAATACCATCTTTTGACACAATAATATTGTCTGGTTTAATATCCCTGTGTATCAACCCGTGATACACTTTACCGTAGATAGTATAATCCTTGATATGGGTATACCGCAATGCGTGGCTTACAAAATATGCCACTGCGAGAGCAACGGAAATTGGTAACCTGCTATGCTGACCCAATAATGATTTAATCGAGAACCCATCAACATATTCCATTTCAAGAAAGGGTACCTGCTGGTCAAGATATCCGATATTGTGTATCTCAATAATGTTAGGATGATGAATATCTGCAAGAATTTTTGCTTCTGTAAAAAAGCGTTCACGTGCCTCTTTATTCGTATACTTTTTAAGTACCTTTACCGCACGTATAACCTCAAGCCCCTCATGCCAGACTTTATACACTGTCGCACTGCCACCCTCACCGATAAGTGTATCAATTTTATTTGGCCCGATCTTAAAGCCGGGAGAGAGTGTTGGAAGAACGGAATCTTTATACGGATTGTGTATTGTGTCACTCACCTTCATGGTGCGTCCAGTGTTCTCTGAATTTGGGGATGTTGTCATAATTTTAAAGTGCCTTTTAAAAGATTCAACCAGGCTATACAATTGTATTATTTTCTAAAATCAGAACACCGCCGTTAATCGCGGTAATCAGGGTAATTCTAAAATTTAACCAGGTTTTGCTGTTTAAGTAAATTAATATAAATTTTACCTCATGTAAAATTAATAACATTTTTTTTATCATCGTCATATATTTTTAATACAATGAAATATCTAATTATCAGATTCAGCTCTCTTGGTGATGTAATACTCACAACCGCTGTAATGAATTACCTCAAAATGGTTGACCCGAATTGTGAAATCACCCTGCTTACTGATAAAAATTATGCCGAACTTTTTTTGGATGATACACGATTAAAATCCGTTATCGGATTAAAAAAGCATGAATCATACCGGGATATATCATTGTTCAACGAACAGTGGGATCACATTATTGATCTTCAGAACGGGAAACGGAGTCATAGTATACTGGAGCATTTTAAGGATGTCAGAAAGGTCACACATCTCCATAAACTCCATCTTCCCAGAACACTGCTCCTTTTAGCACGCAAAAATCTCTACCCTACAGCATCAGATATCATTACCCGTTATCTTAGCGCTGCAGAGATTCATGCACCTGTCCCGGATTTTAACAAAGCCCCAAGCCTTACATTTAAAGCTGCAAATCCATCATACTACACACAGATGCTTCAAACTGATATTATAAAACGTCCGTTAGTTGCCCTTTTCCCTTTCAGTGCCTGGAAAAATAAAGAATGGCCCATAAAAAACTTTGCTGCCATTGGAAAATATTTTCAGATTCTTGGCTGGAACATACTAATCCTCGGTAGTACATCCGAGTATGAACAGGCAGAGGAATTACGTGCCATGATTGGTCGACACGTATCGGTGCTGGCCGGGAAAATATCACTCTATGAGTGCGGATGTGTACTTAAACACTGCAGTCTTGCCCTTGGCAATGACAGCGGTCTTACTCATCTCGCACGGGCATGCGGAGTAAAAACCGGAGTGATCTACGGTCCGACAACACATCATCTGGGATTTTATCCATCGGGAACTCCGGAATATCGCATTTTTGAAACTCCGCTCTTTTGCCGTCCATGCCATCCACATGGCGGGAACCACTGTATCCAGATGCGACACACCTGTATGTCGCGGATTACCCCGGAAACTGTTATCAGCGGCCTGACTACGCTTCTACGCGGCGATCAGAAATAACAAACAGATAATTCCCTGCGCTCTTTTGCTCCAGACGCCCTGATATACGAATAAACATCGTAATAAGTTACAAAACAATTACTTATTAACCAGAAATCACTTATTGCACAATTAACAGCAGCAGCATCTGCATCGTTTTCCAATGTGATTACTTAGTGAATATTTAGCATACAAACAGATAAAAACAGGCATTGTTCTAAAAAAAGAATTATTTTTAACATTGCTATAATAATTATCGGTTTAACCAGGCAAAGAATTAGAAGTGAAATTTTCACATTTTTTATTGATTACCGGAGTTCTGGTATATCCACTCACCGGTGCTGAGAAAAAAAGTATGGAACTTTACCGTTTTTTAAGCGGCGTAATACTTCTTGATTCTCAGAAAAATCTTAGTGACTCGGTTAAAGCCGTTCGTTATAATGAACTTTGTAAGATCACAAAAGTGACGCCTTCTGATGCAATCGCGATCATTGATTCGTATAGAAAAGATCCCGAAAAGTGGAAATCTGTTGAGGCTGGCATTCAGAAGTCAATGAACACGAACGACACTTTACAGAACAAAAAATAAACCACACATTGGAGAAATGTATGTCTGAATATCTCAAAGAATTTACTGATAATAATTTTAACGATGAAGTTATCGGGTCATCGCTTCCGGTAGTTGTTGATTTCTGGGCAGAGTGGTGCGGACCGTGTAAGCTGTTGACACCGATTATTGCCGATATTGCAAAAGACTATGATGGGAAAGTTGTGATTGGTAAAGTAAATGTTGATGACAATCCACAGGTTGCAGCGAAGTATGGAATCAACAGTATACCATCGCTGCTGTTTTTTAAAAACGGTCAGGTCATTGAGCAGCATACCGGCCTTCTTCCAAAAGCATCATTAAAATCAAAAATTGACAAGACCTTTCAAATCTAATACAATCACGGAAGTAGTAGACGCATGAGAATAGTTACACTGAATCCTCCATTTTTCCCTAAATATTCAAGAGAATCCCGTTCTCCGGCCGTGGCAAAAAGCGGAACGTTGTATTATCCGATGTGGTTGGCGTATGCTACAGGATACCTTGAAAAAGCGGGTCATGATGTCACACTGATTGACGCTCCGGGAGCGAACCTTGATACTGCAACTGTAGTTGAAAGAATTAAAAGAATCAATCCCGGCCTTGTAATTCTTGACACATCAACACCAAGTATTTATAGTGATGTGGAGATTGGGGTATTGCTTAAGAAGGAGATTCCATCTCTTTTTGTCATGCTTGTCGGTGTACATGTCAGTGCATTACCAAAAGAGACTCTCGAATTATCTGACCAAATCGATGCGGTTGCATTTGGTGAATACGATGCAACCGTTGTCGAGGTTGCAGAAAAACTGAATGCACAAAAACGGGATGATGAATCGTTGAAAAGTATTACCGGTCTGGCATTCAGGAGCAGGGACAATTCAATCATCAAAAATGAAGCCCGCCCGTTTATACAAAATCTTGATGACATCCCGATGGTTTCATCAGTGTACAAAAAGCATCTTGACATATCACCCTACTTTTATGGACACAGTAAATTTCCGATTATTGTAATTGTCACAGGCAGAGGCTGCCCTTTTAAATGTACCTACTGTGTACTTCCTCAGACCATGCAGGGACATCAGTATCGAAAACGTTCTGTTCAATCAATTGTTGATGAATTCAGATATATCCGTGACAACTTCCTAAATATCAAGGAAATCATGATAGAGGATGACACTCTGACAGCAGACAAAACCAGGTGTCGCGAATTTTCACAGGCGCTCATTGATGCTAAACTTACAAGCATTCCCTGGTCTGCAAACTCCCGTGCAGATGTAGACTATGAAACCATGCGTCTTATGAAAAAAGCGGGATGCCGTTTGTTTTGTGTCGGATTTGAAAGCGGAGACCAGCAAATACTTGACAACATACAAAAAGGCACCAACATTGACAGAATAAGAGCATTTGTAAAAGATGCCAAAAAGGCTGGTATTCTTATCCATGGTTGCTTTATGGTTGGAAACCGGGGTGAAACACACGAGACGCTTGAGAAAACATTGCGTTTCGCCAAAGAGCTTAGTCCCGATACAGCACAGTTCTTCCCTATTATGGCTTATCCCGGAACAAGTGATTTTAAATTTTTCAAGAAAAAGGGCTGGATTGTTTCAAATGATTTCAGAAAATGGCTTACCGATGATGGGCTTCATTCGTCGGTGGTTTCAAATCCAGATTTAAAATATGAAGAACTTGTTAGGTATTGCGACCGGGCACGTAAAGAGTTCTATATGAATCCGAAATATCTTTTATCAAAATCCTGGCAGGCATTAACACATCCGTCAGAAGCCAAACGGCTTTTAAAGGGTGGCCGAACACTTATGAAATACATCTTTTCACCATCAATAAAAAACGGTTCAGGAAATGATTGTAACTGTAAAAATTCTTGAGGCGGTTTTCTGGTTGTGTTTTTTGGGGCTCCTGTATTCGTACCTGTTTTATCCTCTGTCAATAATTATATTTGCGCGCCTTTTTAAGAAACCGATTTTTAAAGATGACTCATATCAACCTACTGTGGGTGTTCTGGTACCTGCGTATAACGAAGAGGATGTCATTCTAAAAAAAATTGACAATATTCTCGCCATAGACTACCCATCAGACAAGCTTTCCATATGGATTGGTTCAGACTGTTCATCCGATTCCACCGAAAAACTTGTCCGTGAACTTAACAATCCGAGGGTTCACCTCTGGGTTGCGCCAAAACGGGGAGGTAAAACAGGTATTGTCAATAATCTTGCACCTCTGATAGATTCTGAAATTATCCTCATGACTGATGCAAACACAATGCACCAGCCTGAATGTATTACTGCAATAGTTCGAAACTTTGCAGATGAACGGGTTGGCGTTGTTGCCGGACATATCGAGCATGTTACGAGTCATATAAAAAATGAAGAAGAGCTTGGCGGTGAAGGAATATACAGAATATTTGAATCCCGTCAGAAAATTCTTGAAGGTCAGCT
>CAYMGX010000101.1:13308-14689 GCA_964390065.1 uncultured Fibrobacter sp.
TTGGAGGATTTTATGCACTACGTAAAAAGTGTTTCAGACCAATCCCGCCCAATTCATACTCAAACGATGACGTTCTCATTCCAATGAATGCAATTCGTCAGGGATACAGGGTTATTTACGAACCGGAAGCGGTTTCCGAAGAGGACTTTACAGGTAATGTAATTTCAGAATTTTCCCGACGTATACGAATCGGAGCTGGTAATTATCAGGCTTTTTTCTGGCTTCTTGACTTTCTTAATCCACTGCGCGGATGGCCGGCATACTGCTTCTTTTCGCATAAAGTAACACGCTGGTTTTCCCCATTCTTTCTTATTGGTATAATTCTCTCATGCGCATTTCTGTTTTATTTTGATTCACACACATTATATAAGGTATTCTTTACAGTTGGTGCAATTCTTGTTATAGCAAGTTTTTTTTACAAGGTAATTCCAATCAGCCTGACACGTCATATTTTCTACTTCCTTGCCATGAATCTGGCCTTAATCAGGGGATTTTTCCGTTATGTTGGTGGAATTAAAAGTGCAGCCTGGACACGTACTGAGCGCCATTGAATCAGACAATTTTTAATAAACAATTGAATTCTTTCTGATAAAAAGTTCACATGTCAAGTAAAACAGTTGAAGATGCATTTGTGTATCCGTTACCTGCTGCTCGAATCATACTATGTTAACGGGTTGTACAAATTATTATATTAAGTGCAACAGACTATATTATTGTGTTAAATTCAATACATACAGGAGTAACAAGTATGCATCAACTGGATTATATGGCGATTAGCGAAAAAGCAATGGAGCAGATTCGCAAAGGAGCATTTCTCACTGTTCAGGCCGGTGATGACATTAACGTAATGACTATTGGATGGGCATCGATCGGGTTTCTCTGGGGACGTCCGACGCTTACGATCATGGTTCGTAAATCCCGTTACACATACGAGATTATTGAACGATCAAGCGAATTTACCGTAAGCATACCTGTTAAAGATATGAAAAATGAGCTGGAATTCTGTGGAGTTAATTCAGGTAAGAACCATAACAAATTCAAAGAATGCAACCTCGAGATATTCCCCGGTGAGAAAACTCGTACACCTATTATCAATATACCAGGTATACATTTTGAGTGTAAAATTGTTTACAAAGGTGCAATGCGCAGCGAAAATCTGATTGATTCTTATAAGCACCTGTATCCAAACAAAGACTACCACACATTGTATTATGGGGAGATAGTGTACTGCTACTCAACGGCAGATGCCCGCGGATAACTTAAAATATTAAATTATAGTATACAATGGTAAACACCAAATCCAGGCTTTAATGGACTTGGTGTTTACTGATAAAAAGAACCGGTATTTCATGCAAATACCGGTTCTTTTTATCAGTAAACC
>CAYMGX010000102.1:0-14647 GCA_964390065.1 uncultured Fibrobacter sp.
AAGGGCCAAGTTTACCTGCGGCACACCAAGTATCCGCTTACCGTTGCTCCCTTCCAGGCCTGGCGGGGTTCACAGCCTTTAGTTGCGCAGGGCCTGGCCCGTATCTCTAAATCAACAACTATCTCATTGTTGATTACCATTTCAATTCGTCACCTCGTAAGGTTTCCATAAAATACATTTAGCCGTTCCAAATGGTATAAAAATTGAATATTGAATGATCCTTTTAAAAGTTCTTGTAAAAGAATTTTGTCATGTGTTGATTTTATTTATACAATTATGTACTGCATCGCTAATCTTCAATCCACTCTTCCACTCAATAAGTAATTCCTATATCGTTTTAACCTATGGAATTAAAGTAACCACTCACACTAATAATATCATCGGACTTACACTTCTTACATAACATGTATTATTTGGTATACTATTTGCATTACATATTGGTTATTTATTATATAAAGAGATGTTACCAGGAATTTTTCAGGAGGTATATATGATTGTGGTGAATCGGCTTACAGGCAACTCCATTGAAAACTCAAACCTTATCTCTACTGCTGAAAAGCTTGGTATTCATAGCATGTATGCTCTGGATGACCTGATTGTGGAAGAGGACAATTCATTTCTTCTTCGCAACGGTGAAGTTGGTGATGAAATATTTCTGTATTATAACGAGGAAACTGATGAAGCCAAACGTGATGCTCTTGTTTCAAGGGTTATTATTGATGGCGAATATCGTGGCCTGCATATAAAAATGCGTGGTTCATACAGTGCACATCAGGTGGTTAATGGTGATTCTCTTGAGCTTGAATTAAAGGAATAACACAGTAAATCCTTCACTTGTTATAGGATTTACTGTTACTTTTTTAAGCTCCAGTTTTTAAAATTGCCTTACCTGCAGCTTTTGCAGCATTCCCGGACGGTGCAGAATCTCACCAATGTTTTGAACCGCGATCTGTAAATGTCATTAAATCCACAAAAGGCGCAAAAATCAAATACTGTAACAATTTGTACTGATTCAAGAGCCATCCGGCAGATTCTTTTGTTACATCATGATTTCTTTGGTAACAACTTCTCCCACCACCATTTATTCTCAACATACCACGTAATGGTATTTTTCAATCCATCTTTAAATTTTGTTGCCGGTTCCCATCCGAGTTCATTCTTTATTTTTGATGCATCAATTGCATAACGACGATCATGCCCCAGACGGTCCTGAACATATTTTATGAGACTTTCAGGTTTACCAAGCTCCGCCAGCAGCATTTTTACAATTTCGATATTTGTTTGTTCATTATTTCCACCAATATTATAGACCTGTCCCGGAGTTCCCTTATTCAGTACAACATTGATCGCACTGCAATGATCCTCAACAAATAACCAGTCTCTTATGTTGAGACCATCACCATAGACCGGAAGCTCGATATCACGAAGTGCATTGGTAATCATGAGTGGTATTAACTTTTCAGGAAACTGATAGGGACCATAGTTGTTTGAGCATCGTGTTATAATTGACGGAAAGTGATACGTTTCGTAGTATGCCCGGACAAGCAGATCACTCCCTGCTTTTGATGATGAATACGGGCTGTTTGGTGCTATCGGTGTTTCTTCAGTAAAATACCCTGTCGGACCAAGTGATCCATATACTTCATCAGTTGACACATGCACAAATCGCCTGCCCTCATAGTGCCCATTCCAATATTCTTTTGCAGTATGCAACAGGCACTGTGTTCCAAGTACATTGGTTGTTATGAATGTTTCGGGTCCGGTAATACTTCTGTCAACATGCGACTCTGCGGCAAAATGAATGACTGCTGAAAAATCATGCGTCTGGAACAGTTGTTTCAGCAGTTCCCTGTCGCATATATCTCCCTTTACGAAAGTGTATCGGGGGTCATTCTGGATAGTCAACAGATTATCGAGATTACCCGCATAGGTCATAAGGTCAAGATTAACAACTGCATAATCCGGATTGTTTTTCAAGAAAAGATGAATAAAATTTGAACCAATAAATCCGGCTCCACCGGTGATTAGTGCTTTTTTCAATTGAAACTCCTGAGTGTTATTATAAGTATTTTGTTATTTACTGAATTGTTTTTTCAAGACCGATATAACTGTTGAATGCATCTTTCCAATGTGGCATTACGTTCACTCCTGCGCTTTTTAGTCTGTCATTTTCCAGAACACTGAATTTCGGACGGGGAGCAGGACGTGGAAACTCCTCTGTTGTACAGGGATTAACAGGCGTAGTAATCCCGTATGCATCAACAATTGCCTTCGCAAAATCATACCATGTACATGAACCTTCCGACGTACAATGGAATACACCCTTTAAACCAAGATTCATTGTAGCAAAGATCTGGCTGCATACATCAACAGTCCAGGTTGGTGATCCGTATTGATCATTAACTACTTTCAGGCCATCACTGGTACCCTGTTTTTTTAGCGCAGCATTTCTGATTGTTTTAACAAAATTATTTCCATACAATCCATATAACCATGCGATCCGGTAAATCTGATAGTTTTCTGTATATTTTGCAATCTGCATCTCACCATCAAGTTTTGATTTCCCGTATTCAGTTGCCGGTGATGGAGTATCTGATTCAACATACGGAGTCGTTTTTGTTCCATCAAAAACGTAATCGGTGCTGATATGAATCAGCTTAGCCTTTACACGCTGCGATTCCTGAGCGAGAATACCACAACCATCAGCATTGACTTTAAAAGCAAGATCCTTTTTAGTCTCACAGTCATCAACAGCAGTGAACGCCGCACAATTGATTATTATTGATGGTCTTTCGGCATCGACAACAGACCGCACACTCCCCGTTTTTGTTATGTCAATATCAGGATAATCTATTCCCTTACATGTAAAACTTCTTTTTTCTGCCAGCTTCATCATATCAGTTCCAAGCTGCCCATTCGCCCCGACAATTAAAATCTTACTCATTACTCATTATTCTCCTGCATTCTTCTATTAACGGATCAAAACATTGACGAGAGTTTCTGTCTACCGTTTTTGATGGAATCGTATATTCCTTATACTTCCAGTCTGTTCTTTTTGTAAAATTTGAAAAAAAATCTATCATTTCCTGTGCATTGAGACTTGACTCTGAGATGCTGATTATCTGTTCTGCAGACAGTAATGTCGGAATGAAATTTTTTCCCCTGAATTCATCAAACAATGCACGAAGTACCTGCGACTGACGCAGGCTTGCATCAGGAATTCCACTGATAGCAGGTGACAGATACTGGATAACATGTTCGCTTGTTATTTTCTGGCGCCCTTTTGATATACCTAAAAATGATGCTGCAGCTGCATCAACTTCTATTGTAACACCACCAAAAATGTCGATAATTTTTTCAATACCACCTCTTGATGTTGACAGGTACTTTTGAATTCGTGTATCAAAGATCCGCTCAATAAATGTTGAAGCAAAAACCGGACCTCCATACAAATATGCCTGATCAATAGTTGATAGATTTTGTGTAAACTGTTCGATAAGTAAAGATTGCGGTATCCGGATCAGATGTATGTCGCCTTTCTGTAGATTCGTTCTCACAAAGTAAAAAGTATTCGGTGCGACAGAGAAAAACATATTGAGCGAAGCATCTTTAGCAAGTGCGCCTGATTTGCTTTCTGTCAATTTCGAGAACTGTTCGCCTGCGCTGATATCGGGAGTAAGACGTGTAATCTGAAAGGGCCGCTCATCATCATAGATTGTCGCACTCTGCCCACTGATCATATTTGTTGATTCACTGCCAGCCCGTCGTTCCACAAGCAGCATACCATTCATGATATTAACTACAACCTGATCATTTTGCACATCAAGCAGAAAATCAGCTCCAGACCCTGTAATTGTAAAAACAACAGAGCGGGTAAACACTCTGTATAGCTCATCTGCATTAGAATAGACAATTTTGTGCCAGCAGGAACCATTACTTTGTGATAGTTCTGTCACATTTTTATTTTCAGATGGCTTGTTGATTTTTTCAAATGTTATATCAGCAAAGTTATCGAGATCGATTCTTGAAAATGCATCAAGAGATAGCTCTGCCTGTGATGCCCCGCTGACCTGTACACGCTCTCCCGGAAGTATGGTACTCCCTGTTTGCAAAGCACTTGTTTTTCCGTCCACATGTGTCACCTGGACATCACCATAAAAGAACTCCACGTTTACATGTTCCTGCCGGTCAGTGACAATCACCGGTTTTTCAAGTGTGCCGATACGTATACTCTGATTATTTCCTATTTGTGAAGACAGGTTAAGCACAGAAAGATCTGAGGTCGGCCGGACTCCTGCAACCTTTAATATTTCAAATTGCGTTGTTCCTTCGGGAACCACATACCAACCCGGCTTACGAATATTACCTTCAATATTGATTCTATAAGTACTTATTGCCTGACGTTTCCCGAACAACCCGGATTGCATTACAAGAGAGTATCCCTCAAATGCAATTCCGGTAATCAGTACCGCATATACAGCATAAGAAAACAGCCTTAGACGTAAACTTACTGACATAGTTACTGCTCCTGCCGAGAATCTTTTTCGCCAACAATTTTCCAGCCCTGCGCGCTTAACTGCCATACGATATCATAGGTTTTACGCACACCGCTGTCATTAATTGTATAAACAAGCGTTTCAATAAATGAAACGCCTTTTTTTCCGGTTTCGATTTTTAGCAGTTTAACTTTCGGCATTGACGGATCAGCAAATCGTAACATGGCTGTCCGCTTCCACTCGGAGAAAGTCCCGTTTACAGATCGAAACGATTTGCTATTGTAAAATGACAAATACCGTTCAATGTCTCTTTTCGACATCGATTGAATCCACAAGCCGATAGTATCCGATAATCCCGAAGACTGAAAATCAACCGTGTCAACCCTGACATTTACATTTTCGGAATCACGCTGCATACCTGAAAAAGAGGATGCAGCCATATCATTCGATAACCTGCTGCCTGAGGAGGAATCATTCTGCGCCCCGCCAAGACCAAGATACTGAATCTTATCATCCCATGTAGTAACCGGTTTTTTATCCAAATAGAAAAGTGCTGCTGCAAGAGCCAGAAACAGGATTGTTAATATCCAGAAAAATTTCCTTGACATAACATACCGTATTGAACTACTCAGGATTCCTGCATACCGAGGAATTTTATAAAAACCATTTTTTAAAGACTCACGCATATCTCTTTCAAGTTGTAAACCGAATTCCCGAAAACTGAATTTATGAGAGTGATCATCCTCGTAACTGTATTTGTATGATGAATACCCGTAATATCCATAATAATAAGGATAGTATCCTCTTGACAGGTTAACACCATTAAGAATACCTCCAAAAATACGTGTCCCTATCCGTTTTAACTGGCTCTTTGCCTGACTTGCCGCTTTCAGAGGTGTCCAGAGCGTTCGCACTACCATAACGCAGCAATCAATTTTTGGTGCCATAGTTATCGTATCACTTACAGGAAGAAGCGCCGGCGAATCAAAAACAATATAATCAGCCTTATCCCGAATTTCCTCAAGCAGCAGATCAAAACGGTACGTTCCCAGTAGTTCTGCAGGATTATCAGGACGCTCCCCGGCCGTGACTATAAAAAGGTTGGGATGTGTTGTCGGTTTGATAATCTGATCAATTGTTGCCTTACCAAGCAGGTAATCTGAAAGTCCGATCTTTTTATCGACACCAAACAGGGAGTGTATTTGAGATCTTCTTAAATCAGCATCAACAAGAATCACTCTCTTATTATCAAGAGAAAATGTAATTGACAAATTAGCAGACAGTGTTGTTTTTCCTTCTCCCTTGATCGCGCTGCACACAATAAACGTTTTAAAATTATTCTGCGCTGCGATATGCTTTAAATTTGCTCTCAAAGCACGGAATGGCTCGAGTATTGTTTTGGCAAGATCACCTTCCTGATCCAGTAACACTTTCTCTGTTTCAATTTGCGGAACAACACCGAGCAGCGGCAATTCCAGTTCCCGCTCGACATCGCGCGGATCTTTAAGACTCTGATCAAGATATTCTATCAGCAACGCTAATGCAATTCCAAGAATGATACCAATTAAAATCCCGATTATTACATTGGCAAACCCCACCCTGGTTACTGCTTTACGCGGAGTCTCAGCCATTTCAAGAAGCTTCAGGTCGGATTCCTGCGAATCACGGCGGATTTTTACTTCCTCATACTTTGTCTTGAGCATACGGAGGGTTTGAAGAATCGACTCTGTTTCGCGTTCAAGGTATGCATACTTTTGCTCAAGTGACGGCAATTGAAGAAGTTCATTATTGAGCCGTTCTATTATTCTTTCCTGTGCGATCCGTTTTTGCTCAAGTGCAGAACGTTCAACGGTGAGATTAACAATCTCGTGAACCAGGGACTGACGAATCGGATTCTTTACAAATGTTTTGCTTGATGCATCCCTTGATATACTGTCAATTGTCGCTACTTTTAAATTATCAATCTGCTGCCGAAGCATTTTGACTTTATAATGTTCGGTACTATATTCGGCTGTCAACGAATTCAATTCAAGCTCAAGATCTGCGATTTTTTTCTGAAAAGGATCATTATACGTAAAAGACTGAACTATATCCAGTTCCTGCTTGCTTATTTGAGAGTTTATACCCTGAATTCGCTCTGTCACTTCGATTAATGACAACTGTGTCTGCTGAAGTGCGAGTTCCATATCAGAAATCTTTGACACGGTGAGATTCGTTTCACTTGACAATTGTACCATCCGGTTTTCTTCTTTAAAAAACCGTAAATCGCTCTCTTTCTCATTCAGGTCTTTTTGAAGTTTGTCAATTTGCATTTCCAGCTTGCTGATAAATCTTGAAAGTTCCTGAGAGTTTACATCCCGCCGGTAATCGATATAGGTATTACATAATTCGTTTAATACATCCCTTGCAAGCTCTGCATTGGAATTCTTAAATGACAATTCTATGATATCGTTTTTCTGACCATTGGTTTCACCCTGCTTTATCGTAATCCCCTCTCTGATAGATTCAGGCGAAATACGTCTGCTAAGATTCTGCGAAACCATAGTCAGAACAGACTGCGATTTAAGTAACTCCAAATGTGTTGTAAATGCTTTTTCATAATTTCCTGAATACTGCGCTGATGATACATCCTTTAATAATTCCTGTGTATTTGGTTTGAATAAAAGACGGGCGAATCCGGTATAATACCGTGGTCCTGTCATAAACCTGAATACCGAGAATACAGTCATCATAAGGATTACTGCAAGGACAACATTTTTGCGACGGAATATTATTTCTACATATTTGTAAAGATCAAAACTTTCCTCATCATCCTCAGTATCATCAAAAAAACGCTCCGGAAGGGTTTCTGCCGCGATTTTCTTTTCACTCTGATTTGATGCAGCCTTTGCTATCTTATCAATTCGGGTTGTACCGTTATTTTGAGAATCAACACCCTTAACCTGCTCATTAATAAGTAGCTCTGTATCCGGTGGAATTGATACTGGTTCTTTTGAAAGTGCTGCTATTTGAGCAGGTACCTGTTCCTTTAACATCTGAGATTCAAACTCAGAAACCTGAAACCCTGCTTTTTTTTGCCCTACCCTCAGTTCTTCAGGGGAGTTGTCATCAGGTGAATGCAGCAATTCCGTTTGTACGGGTTTACCCCTTTTTAATACTTCGTCCTGATAATCCGGCGCTTTATTTTCTCCATCTGACAATTCTTCCTTTATGTCTGCAGGGCTATCCGGAAGTGAAGACTTTTTGGTTTTCTCTTCATCAAGCTTTTGTATAATATCACCAAGACGGAATTTTTTTTTCATCATGAGTTTTCTTGAATATCATCAATGATCACCTGAATATCCTCATTGGATATTTCAGAACGTTCGTGAGCATATCCGTAATTAAGTGCGAGTTTACATAATCGGTTAATCTCCCGGGGGATTCCGCTGGTGGAACGAAATAGCAACTCGAGCCCAGGGGTTGTAAAGATTCGTTTATCAACATGCCCTGCAATACGGATACGATGATTGATGTAGTTTACGGTGTTGTGGTAATCAAGATTATTCAGGTGAAACCTGAGAAAAATCCTTTGATCCACCTGCTTCAAACGACGCACCTTCTCCCTTAATTCCGGCTGGCCTATAAAAAATATTGTCAGAAAATTTTCTATTCTTGAGGAAACGTTTGTCAGATTCTTCACTTCATCAAGAACAGAATCTGTCATCTGCTGCGCTTCATCAAAAATCAATACCAGATGACGTTTTTCTTCATAGTAAAGAATTTCCATTTTCTTTCGAAAAGCCTGCATCAACGCATACTTATCACCACGTTGCGGCATGATATCATTATTCAGTAAATCAATTCTTGAATCTCTGAATGTAACACGCTGCAGAATATCGTATATTATGTCAACAAATTCATAGTTTGAGTTATCAAAGTCGACTATTTCGAACTGACTACGGTTAAGTGAACCAATCAGGACACTCTTTGTCAGTGTTTTTCCTGATCCGATCTCACCGGTAAGAAGACCCATATTCATATTTCGATCATTAACAACGTATCGCATTCTATCAAAAGCTTCCCGATGATCATCACTCTCAAAAAAGAAATGCGTATCATTTATTTCTTCAAATGGTTTTTCTTTGAATTTCCAATAGTCAAGATAACTCATCGTATGGGCCCTTTTGTCAACGCAATTAAATTCTTTGAAATTGCGTCAAAACAATCTTTTATTCTCGTTGCTTCCTGAGTCAAAACAATCGGTTTCATCTCCCTGATAGATTGCCGTACTTCAGGCGCATAAACAACATACCCTATGTAATGAAGATCTATCGACAGATACTTTTTAACCATTTCTGCAAAACGGGTACCGACTTTTATATCATCAGCATTCCTTACCATATTGATAATAAGAAGATTTTTCTTTGCATGAAGCCATTCTTTCATAACCTCGACATCTTTTGCGTGGTCTTTTACCATACTGGCAAGAAAATCGTTTACTGTAGAGAATTCCCTTTTTGTCACAGGATCGCTGAAACTTTTTATCCGGGCCTGTATCTCCGGATGCCCTGCAAAAAGTCGTACCAGTCCACGAATAGTACCGTTTTTTAGGAAACCATACGCATTTTCAATTGATGTCGGAAGACCATCTGCTACGACAATCCCGTACGGGAATGCTGCATAGAAATCAGTTACGTGGTAGTCACTTCCTGCTCCTAAATCAACAAAAATGTAATCAGCAGCCATTTTCTTTAGATTGTTGATTATTTTCTGTTTTTGAGCAAAGTTGGGATTGGCGAGTTCGAGAAAATCACTGGCACCGCTAACCAGCCATGAGTTTGGTACCGATGTAGTCACTGCTACTTCATCAAGCTTTTTATAGCGACCGCTGATGTAATCCTGTAATCCTGCGGGGGGGCGTTTCACTCCGAGACACAAATGAAGATTTGCGCCCCCCAGATCTGCATCAATGTAGCCAACTCTATTACCACTGAGTGTAAGTGCTGCGCCTAAGTTGGCTGTAATAGTACTTTTACCAATACCACCCTTACCACCGCCAATTGAAATAATGACAGGATCTTTCATGAAACTTGTTACCCTGGAAAGTTAATTTTTTGACAAATTATCAACTGTTAGTATAATCGTCAAAGAAACACTAAGTATACCAAGAATTGACGCAATAAGCCCCCATGGCATCTGGAATGATTCCGGCGCATAGATTGTATCACCAGGATAAAGCAGGTATTTTCTGGTATCATATTTAGTTGAATTACTCCATAATTCCCTTAAATTAACAGAAATTATAGAACCATCACCACGAATAATCTTAATGATTTTTGCTCGCGAGTTTTTAACACCTCCGCACATCGCAATCGCTTTCAGAACATCAATCGGTTCGTAAATCTGATACTCTCCCGGACGTGCGATATTTCCAATTGCAAAAATCTTATTTGCATAATATGATTCTATTGAAACTGATGCAACAGGATTATTAACATACGATGAAAGCTTGCCTTGCATAATCTTAACAAGCTGGGCGCAGGTAAGTGATGCAACGTCAATTTCGCCGATTACCGGATAATTAATACGTCCGTCCGGTCGAATCTTGTGACGCCCGGAAAACTCAGGGTGCTCAACAATGTTTATCGAAATTACATCACCGGGCTGCAAGACATACTCTTCAACCTGACCAAAACACAAAATTGACAGAAAGAGAAGAGCAAGCGTCGTTATAATGTACTTCATGAAAAAAGATCTGCTACCTTTGCTGAAAATGTATATAACTAAAACAGCAGGCTTGGATAAATGATAATATAGATTAAATCACAAGCGTATCGAAACTACTTTTTTTCCGGGCGCTTAATATTCAGATGTTACAACGAAATACTACATAGCTGTCAATATATTGTACTAACATCACACTGCGAACACATTCTGTAGAAATCATTGCATTCAATAAATGCAATCCATTAAAATATATATAGTTACTGCCTGATTATGCCAGGATTTATTTAACAGAAACCAACGCTTTCTTAACACAAACATCGCAGGTCACTCATTAGAAACCCCAGGATGAATCCTGTGATTGTGGTGATGACTGCGGTGTAACCGGTGGTGCCGGACTCTTTTCACTGTTATCTGAACCGCCAGATGGAGGTGATAATTGAAAGGCATCCGGCGGAGTTTGTGTCTGAGCAGGTTGTTCCTTTTTAACACCCGGTTGCACAACAGGTGATGCATCAAATGCGTTCATAATTTCTGCAGAACCAACCGGTTGGGGAACCTCGGCAACAGTACGCCGCGGTTTAGGTTTTGGCTTAGGCACAGTATCTACTTTTCGAGCGGTATCTTTCAAAGTATCTTTTTTCACTGTATCATGCACTGATGACACATTAATACTCTTTACAAGTGTATCGTAGTTCTTCGTCAGTGAACCACGTGATTTATTATTTGTTTTTTTAACAATCTGAATATCAAAACCACTGGATGAGAAAAAGAACAGATATCCCGCAACTCCTGCTATTACTGCGATTATTATTACAGCAAATAACCAGATCCGTTTATTGAATGTAAGCGCATGAGAAAACGTTTGAACTTTACGGAATTTACCTTTATAGTTTCTTTTAAACAGTTGAAGAGAATGCATCATTTCCCGTGAAAACTGTTGTTCGCCACTATTGACAACATCAGACTGCAGAAAATCTGTTTCATTTGAATGATTCCCACTCTTATCAAATTCTGAATCTGGTAAGGATTCAATGGCATTTCTACCGGACGCAAGAAATGTTTTGTAAAGCGTAACTGCTTGTTCACAAAGTTTTTCGCTTACTTCACCATGCGGCATTCCCTCACAGATCATCTTGACATAACACGTTCTGAAATGCGGTTCGATAAGAGAATGAAACGCAGCGCAGTCACCACTAAGTGCAAGCGAAGTCAATAACTCATCATATGTTTCGATATTTTTTTTCATAGCTCAAATATAGTAATGTTCACAATTTACTTGCAATCACACTTAAAAAGTTTTTTCTTATTGTAACCTGATTATTAGAATTTTACTCTTTTTTTTGTTTATTCGTAGCCCTCGGAGCAATCATCAGGTATTTATACCTTAAAAACCAACGCTTGTGATAATCTTCTTTTTATGTTATTTTAGCCCTATGATAAAAACTGATAGCTACTATATCCGGATGGCGTATTCGCTTGCAAAAAAAGCCAAAGGATTAACCTTTCCAAATCCCGCAGTGGGTGCAGTTATTGTAAAAGACGGGAAAGTGATTGGAAAAGGAGCAACTCAATTCGCCGGAGGACATCACGCAGAAAAAATTGCGCTTTTTGAAGCAGGTGAAAACGCAAACGATGCGACTTTGTATGTAACGCTTGAACCCTGTTGCCATTTTGGGAGAACCCCGCCATGTACTGATGCCATTATCAAAGCAGGCATTTCCAGAGTGGTAATACCACAAAAAGATCCAAATCCGCTGGTTAGTGGGAAAGGTATCAAACAATTACGGGAGTCGGGTATTCGGGTCGATGATGGCATTTTTAAAAAGGAAACATCCTGTCTGAATGAAGATTTCTACTGGTCAATTCAACATAAAAAGAGCTGGATCACCCTTAAGCTTGCAATGACCCTTGATGGCCGGATTGCTGATGGCTCAAATATATCGAAATGGATAACCAGTGAAAAATCAAGGTTATACGTTCACGAACTCAGGAGAATGCATGCAGCGGTAGGTGTGGGAAAAGCAACGCTTGAATTCGATAATCCCCAGCTTACCGTTCGTCACAAAAAAGGGTACAATCCGGCAAGGGTAATTTTTTCAAGTTCAGCAGATATTCCTGAAAACTCATACTTTTTTCAACATGCACATGATGCCAGAAGTATCGTGGTTGTAAGGAGTGAGACTTCAATAATCAAGATTGATGAAAAAAGTGGCATAGAATACTGGTTTACCGGAGAGCTGGATCACTCAAAAAGCATGAATACTTTTAGAGAACTCGCCTATTCTCAGGGAATATCCAGCATTTTTGTTGAGGGTGGCCAAAAGATAGCATCACTACTCCTCGAAAAACAAATGGTTAACAGAGTCTACTTTTTTTATGGAAATAGAATCCTTGGAGCAGGAAGAGAGGGATTACAATTTAGCAGAGGCTTATCGATGCCGAACTGTATCTCCCTTGATAATATTGAGTTAAAGTCTTTTTCCAACGACATGATGGTCACAGGAACACCCGTTTATTCCAAATGCGATTCCTGACTGCTGCAAAGTATCATCGCGTTAAAATCAATATATATGATTAACGTGCATTCCCGTTATGCGGATTATATTTTATAGCTCATTTGAAACAGGTACATGAAAACAGATGTTCACAGGACTGATTGAAACACTCGGAACGGTAAAAACAATAGACCACCAGGGGACTTCTGTTGTTCTTGGTATTTTACCCGACATGAGTCTGTTTGATGTCCGGGAAGGTGACTCTGTCGCCATTGATGGTATCTGCCTTACCATCGAATCAATTCGTGGGGCAGTGTTATATTTTGCTGCAGTACGTGAAACGCTCCGAAGAACATCGCTTACAAATTGCGCCACAGGCAGAAGAGTAAACATGGAACGTGCCCTTACGCTTGGTGAACGGCTCGATGGACATATGGTTCTGGGTCACGTTGACGGAACAGGCATAATCAATAACGATCAGGACGTAAACGGCAGTATACTTCGAACCATCAATGTACCATTGGAACTCGGACCGTTTATGGCTGAAAAGGGATCTGTTGCAATTGATGGTATCAGTTTGACAATTGCCGGAAGCACAATGTCAACAGTAACAATTTCGGTAATACCGGAAACGATTAAGCGTACAACATTATTCACAAAAAAAGCCGGCGATATAGTAAACATTGAATGTGATGTTATTGCACGATATCTGTACAGATTTACTCAAGTTACAAGGGTTGATAGCGGGACTACCGATAGTAATTCGCTGATTGACAAGCTGGAAAGGTTTGGATTTTGAAAACTTTTGATGAAATACGGGAAGTCATAGACGATTTCAGAAAAGGGAAACTCGTAATCATTGTTGATGACGAAGACAGGGAAAATGAAGGTGACCTGGCCTTTGCTGCAGAACTCTGCAGTGCTGATAAAATTAATTTCATGACCAAATATGCCCGCGGTCTTATTTGTGTTTCCATGGAAGGAAGCCGTCTTGATCACCTTAAGATCCCCATGATGGTTCAGGAGAATACGTCACGATTTGAAACAGCTTTTACAGTTTCTGTTGAAGCTCGTGAAGGCACCACTACGGGAATTTCTGCGGCAGACCGGGCTGCTACTGTTCTTAAACTTGTTGATCCTGATGCTCAGCCATCCGATTTTATAAAACCCGGCCATATGTTCCCGATTCGCGCACGTGAAGGCGGAGTACTGGTTCGCTCCGGCCAGACAGAGGCATCAGTTGACATGGCTAAACTTGCAGGCCTTTTTCCATCAGGTGTTATTTGTGAAATCATGAACGAAGATGGCACAATGGCACGTATGCCGCAACTTAGTGAAATAAGTAAAGAACACGGAATAAAGATTATCTCTGTTGCAGATCTGATACGCTACCGCACAGCAAACGAGAAACTTGTCAAATGCGAAGCATCAGCGCTTCTTCCTACAAAATACGGCCCTTTTAAAATCACCGCGTATGAAGAAATGGCGACAAAAGCTGTTCATATTGTTCTTCATAAAGGCCCTATTGACCCTGACGTACCCGTTCTGGTGCGTGTACATTCAGAGTGCTTTACAGGAGATATTCTTGGAAGTGCCCGGTGCGATTGTGGTGACCAGCTTGATGTTGCCATGCAGGAAGTTGCTAAAAGTAATGGTATCATTCTGTACCTTCGTCAGGAAGGACGCGGTATCGGCCTTGTGAACAAGCTTAAAGCATATGAACTGCAGGATCAGGGATTGGACACCGTGGAAGCCAATGTACATCTCGGATTCGCTCCGGATTTACGTAATTACGGTATCGGCGCTCAAATACTTGCAGATATGGGTGTAAAAAAGATACGATTGATGACCAATAATCCACGGAAAATTGTTGGCCTTGAAGGATATGGTTTACAAGTAGTAGAACGAATTCCACTTGAGATATCACCGCGTAAGGAAAATGCAAAA
>CAYMGX010000103.1:0-7152 GCA_964390065.1 uncultured Fibrobacter sp.
CCTGTAAAGTCAGTACTCAATGGACTTTACAGAAATATAGTCCATTCAAATTTCCAGGAGTCGTATTTTGAATGGACTATATTTCTGTAAAGTCCATTGAGTACTGACTTTACAGGATGATTCTCACTGTCGGATGTGAGTACTTCACTGGGATCGAGACGAACAAGTTCCCGTTCCAGTTCATCGGATTTAATTTCCTCAACCTGAAACAACCCGGTTGATAAATCGCAAATTGCAAGTCCGGTGGTTCTATCCTGAACGTGAATACCGACTATAAAATTGTTAACCTTTTCCTCGATGAAACTGTCCTCAGTCGCGGTTCCTGCCGTGATTACCTCAACGACATCCCGTTTGACAAGACCTTTGGCCATTTTGGGGTCTTCGGTCTGTTCGCATATTGCGATTTTGTAACCGGCCTTGACAAGGCGGTTAGCGTAGCGGTCGAGAGCATGATGCGGGAAGCCGGCGAGCGGTGTTGCATCGGTACCGCCGTGGTTACGGCTTGTGAGCGTAAGGCCGAGCACTCGGGATGCTATTTTAGCATCTTCGTTGAACAGCTCATAGAAGTCGCCCATTCTGTAAAGAAGTACCGTTTCGGGATTGCGGCTTTTTATTTCATTGTACTGACGCATCAGGGGTGTTGCATCTTTTACCGACGGAACATCACGGGTTTCAGGTTCAGGCGTTGAAATCGTTGTCATTAATCTATCCATGGTTCATTAACACGGGAACGTTCCTGATAATGGACGCTTCAGTGTCAGTTAAAGTTGTTTCTGGAGAAATTCCTCATCATCCTGATCATCAGATGTCCCTTTGTTATCCGTTTTTTCATCACTGCCAAGTGGCTCGAAAATGTCGGTATCCAGAGCATCATCAGTAGTGTTCTTATCATCAATTACTTCATCAATCAGTTCAAATTCAACGGGTTCTATATCTTCCGTATCAAATGACATATCAAGGTCAATGGTGTCGCCGGATTCACCACTATTCTCTTCTGGTGAATTCCTGTCTGCAAATGCGATACTTTCAAGGATGGTATCCTCCGGCTTATCGATAGTGTCAGGATCAAAAACAACCTCATCATCATCGACACAGTCATCATTCTCAATCTCATCATCAGGTGCATCATTCTCTTTGACGTCTTCGAGATTGATTTCAAAGACGGTGGTTGGTTCAGGAACTGGTATGGCAGTGGTTTCTGATGTCTGCTGTTCCGGTGAGATTTCCGCTTGTTCAGGCACTGTTTGTGTTTCCGTAGCATCCTGATCGGCTGAATCGTCAGTTTCGCCACCCTCTTTGGAAGAAAGTTCCTCAAGTGAGAGTTCTTCCATTTTTTCGCGTGCGATTGCTTCGAACTCTTCGATTCTCGGAAGATCTACTATTTTGTTAAGCCCGAAATACTTGAGAAATTCGTTTGATGTTCCATAAAGAAGCGGGCGGCCGGGTTTCTCACTTCGTCCGGTGATTATAATGAGATTCTTTTCCAGAAGTGTTTTCATGGCGCCATCACTGACCACCCCGCGGATTGCTTCAATCTCAGCTTTACTGAGCGGCTGCTTGTATGCAATAATCGCCAGACACTCAAGGGCACTGAGCGAGAGTTTCTTGGATTGTTTTTCCTTGAATATCTGACGGACCCAGGTGTGATAAAATGCGACCGTGCGGAACTGGTACCCACCGCCGATCTCGACGATTTCGAACGGGTGACGTTCCTTCTGGAGCTGAATATTAATTTTGTCAACCATTTTGCGTATCTGGCGCGCATCGGGGTTGCCGGGAAGAATTCCTTTGATTCTTGATACGGTAAGGAGTTCGTCGGACGCAAACAGGAGCGCTTCGAGAATACGGAGTGTATCCGGTGATGAAACATCGGGGGATTCTCCGGTCTCTTCACGGGTATCAACTTCGAATACATCTTCCTCGTTATCACTCATAGAATTATCTCCTGATTGATTGTTGTCCTGTACTTATTCTGTGCCTGAATCAGCGGTTTCATCATGCTGTGGTGCGGCTGTTTCGGTTTGATCTGACGGCTGTAGCATTTCAGTCATTGGCGGCGGATTTTTTTGCCTGAGTACGAAAATCGGGCCGAAATTTTCCTCCTGACGAAACCGAATCTGCTGCATTTTAACTAATTCTAATATAGCCATAAAGGTAACTACCAGCACAATTTTTCTGTAATCACCAAGAAAAAGCTCTTCAAAAGGAACCTCTTCGGCATCAGAGAGCTTTGATAGAATATGCTCAATTTTGTCATCAATTTTAACATTGTCAACATTAACAACATGTCTGTATTCTGCTGGGAAATCTTTCGCGCGCTCAAGGATACGTTTAAATGCGCTTAAGATATCAAAGATACTCAAGTTACCAAGATCGATATCATCACCGTTACCTGTGTTTTCGAGTACTTCAGCTTTACCCCGCACATGTGATCCGTATTGTTCAGATTCGAAAACCTTAAGTGTCCCGGCGGCTTCCTTGAATTTTTTATACTCAAGAAGCTGCTGGATAAGCTGCTCACGGTTATAGATACCATCCTCTTCGAGAAGCTCTTCACCCTCCTGCTGAGGCAGCAGTTCGCGGGCTTTGAGCCGGATCAGGGTGGCTGCCATGTGAAGATACTCTGATGCAACATCGATATTGAGATCACGGATCATGTCGAGGTACTGAAGGTACTGTGTGACAATTTCGGAAACAGAAATATCGATAATATTGACTTCTGCCTTATTGACCAGATACAAAAGAAGGTCCAGTGGTCCCTCAAACAGCTCGAGCTGTACTTCGTATTCCTGTTGCTGCTTTGAGGACATGCTGCTCCTTACTTACTCAGGTTCCGGTTATCTTGTTGTAATCAGTAACCGTGAATTTACAACTGTCTAAGGGGGTACCTGCTCCATATAAAGATCATAAAATAAATTATGTCGACCTGTCTGCGGCGCGTTAAGTCTGACATGATCTGGATTATGATACCATACGGACGTGATGATTGCAATGGATCCCCGTGAAGACGCCATTTTATGGCGTCCCGCTTTATCAGGTATTATAAAAATTGTAAAAAACAGTGTGATTGAAGAGATGCCGGGAAAATGGTATCTCTTCAAAATGTTGATTATTCAACAGTTACGCTTTTTGCAAGATTTCTTGGCTGATCGATTTCGCATCCACGCATTGCAGCGATATGATACGCAAGCAGCTGCAGCGGGATCACACTTAGCAGCGGGCTTAAAATAGGGATCGTTTTGGGGATGTAGATCACATGACGCGCATGTTTTTCGATTTCAGTATCACCCTCGTTGGCGATTGCAATGACCGATCCGCCACGGGCTTTCACTTCCTGAATGTTCGAGATGACTTTGTCGTAGATGCTGTCTTTTATTGCAAGTACCACTGATGGCATCTCTTTGTCGATAAGGGCGATTGGACCATGTTTCATCTCTGCCGCCGGGTAGCCCTCAGCGTGAACATACGAGATCTCTTTAAGTTTCAACGCACCTTCAAGTGCGACCGGGAAGTTGTAGGAACGACCCAGGTAGAGGAAGTTACTATGGTGATGAAAAATCCCTGCAATTTCTTTTATATGATCATTCTGTTTAAGAATCTGTTCGACCTGTGATGGAATCGCCTGAAGTGCATTAGCGATTGTCATGCCGTCTGAGTGGGAGATTCTGCGCATACGTCCGAGGAGCAGTGTGAGTAGTGATAATACAGTAAGTTGTGATGTAAACGCTTTTGTTGATGCGACCCCGATTTCCGGTCCTGCGTGAAGATACACACCGCCATGGGTTTCGCGGGCGATACTTGAACCGACTGCGTTACAGATACCAAGGACAGTTGCGCCTTTGTGTGCTGCCTCACGGAGAGCGGCGAGTGTATCGGCTGTCTCGCCGGATTGGCTGATTACAAAGACAAGAGTGTTAGGTCCGATAATAGGATTGCGATATCTGAACTCGGATGCATATTCAACTTCAACGGGGATTCCTGCGATATCTTCAATCATATATTCACCAACCAGTGCAGCATGCCAGCTTGTTCCACAGGCAACAAAAATGATTCGTTCGATACTGCGAAGTTCCTGATGTACAATGTTTAAACCATCAAGACGTGCCGTACCTTCAGCGATAAGCAATCTTCCACGGAGTGCATTTTTTATAGTTTGCGGCTGCTCGAAGATCTCCTTGAGCATAAAATGTTCGAAACCGCCCTTTGCAAGCGATTCCGCATCGTATTCCAGTTGATGAAGTTCCGGAGTGATCTGGACATTTTCAAGTGTCGTTGTGTGATAGATGCCATCACGGTGAAGTTCGATCAGGTTATTGTCTTTTAGATAGATAACAGTTTTGGTGTGACGCACAATCGCTGATGCGTCCGATGCGAGAAGAAGCTCGTTATCACCGACACCCACGACAAGGGGTGATCCCCGACGGGCAGCGACGATTAAATCGGGGTGATCTTTTGCCACAACTGCAATACCAAACGTTCCTTCAACTTCAGCAAGAGCACGACGTACTGCCGCCGCAAGATCGTTTTCGTAATACTTCCCGACAAGCTGCGCAAGTGCTTCGGTATCGGTTTCGGATCTGAATTCGATACCCTCTTCTTTAAGCCGGTCTTTGATTATGGAGTAGTTTTCGATAATTCCGTTATGAACCAGTGCAATTCGTTCTTTTACGTCAGTGTGAGGATGAGAGTTTACCTTTGATGGTGCACCGTGGGTGGCCCAGCGGGTGTGGGCGATACCAATTGCACCTTTTTCTTTTTCGATTGATCGTGTGATCTCTTTAAGGCGGTCAACTTTCCCTTTATCTTTATAAATGGATAGTCCGGTGGAATCAACCATAGCAATTCCAGCGCTGTCGTAGCCACGATACTCAAGAGCACTCAATCCCTCAATAAGAATAGGGTACGCTTCCTTTTTACCGATATAACCAACAATCCCGCACATAAAAGCTCCATCAGGTTACAAGTATAATAAAATGAGTTTAGGCAACAACATGAATATTAGATGATACCAGCGCTAAATCCCATGGTTTATTGTGTTAAAATTACATTACATACCATAATATTGGCAAAGAAATCGTGTCGAAAAGGTAAATTACAGGGATTCCTGGACTTGAGGTGAGTAAAAGTACGCCCTAAGGGATTCGAACCCCTGACCAATGGATTAGAAATCCATTGCTCTATCCAGCTGAGCTAAGGGCGCACAATTTCTAATGCAATGAATAAGCAAAGGAAAAGTCGGGGTGGAGGGATTTGAACCCCCGGCAGCTTGCTCCCAAAGCAAGTGCGCTACCAGGCTGCGCTACACCCCGTCGAGATTCATAAAATAATAAATTATAACGGTGAGTCAAAGAAAAAAAGAGTACTAATTAAAAAAATAATCATGGCACCGACCTTACAATGTGATCTGTCGATTAGGATACATCAACTGCAGAATTTATATTATGTGTAAATAAAAAGGATGAAATGTGCCTGGATGGATTGTCTGTCCTGTTAATATTGAATCGCATTGTACCATATTGTACCGTAGGGATACCCCTTGTGGGTATCCTCATATGGGTATCCCTACGGCATCCGCACACAATCAGTCTACAAAACCCTGCTTCATCGTAGCGTATGCATCATGAACGTTTACAAAGGTACCATTTCGCAATCTATGAAAAGTATATGTATAATAATCGCGCTCGTTGCGACATTGTCGGCATCAATTTATAAGGATACATTACCTGTTGTTGAGGGATTGAAACACGACAGCATTCAACCATTGATCATTTCTGACCCCGATACGGTGCATACCGTAACAGATAGTCTTCAAAGTGATACATCCACTGTTAATCCGTATCCTGATTCTTTAAAAAACAGGCCCGATTCGATCAGGATTTTTACGGATACATTACAAAAAGATACCGTTGTAAAGGCACCGCGTAAACGCAAAACCGAGAGGGGCCGAAGTGATAATTTCTATCCCGGAATATCAAAGGAACAGGATAAGCTTGCGATGCAGTTTATTCATGAGGTTTACAGCTTTAACTGGGATGAAGCTGATAAGGTTGGAATAAAAATGGAAAAGCTTGAAACCAGAAACAGGCTTCCTCCACTCAGCAGTCTTCTTATGGTGTCAATGCGTATCGTCCGTATACAGAATAGCGAATATGGAACCGACAGTGTTGGACAACACATTGCGAATGAAACGGATTCGTTAATAAAGGTTGGACTAATAAAAAGCGAAAGCAAAAAAGCAGATTCGATAAGCCGTCCGACATACCTGTTTATTTATAGTGGTATTGAGGGATTTTCGGCAACATTGAAAATAAGCAGGTGGCCACTTGATGCAGCGATTGAGGGCTTTGGTGCGCTCAAGAAGCTGGAACGGTTGATAGAATCGGATACTGCTATCAAGGACGCCTATCTTGGACTTGGTATTTTTTATTGTGCACTTGCAAAGGCACCTGCATTTGTCCGGGGGGCACTAAATATGACCGGTCGTGAAGTTTCCTTTGAAAAAGGACTTGACTTTTTAAGAATAAGTGCGTATCAGGGAAGATATACAACAGAAACTGCAAAACAGTATCTGATTCAGTTTCTAAATCCATATATGGGTCATGAGAAAGATGAAAAGAATAACGTATTCCGGTCCCTGGAACAACAGTATCCAAAGAATCCGTTCTACCTGTTTCATCACATTCATGAAGACCTCTGTTTTCATCCGGATACTATCACCAGATCGTACATTGACAATGTGAGAAGAAAAGCCGCGAAATTCAAACCGGCCGATTATTCAATTAACCGGTACCTGACACTTTTAAACTACCAGTATAATTTTCTTGATCCGGTAAACCGGTTATCCATTGATACAACTGTAAACCTGAGAGAGTTTTCATTTTACCCGGTGTTCCTTGATGCACTCAGAGAGCGTGACAGTGTGACAGTAAAGCGTGAGCGCTACAGGAAAATGAATCTCACAGCAAAAGGTATTCATGCAGCGAAACTGCTTGATGAATCCGCGATGACCCCCAACCGCAGGAATTTTTTCATGTGGTATCTCAGGGATGCATTACGAGTAAAAAAGATCAAAAAAAACGACAACCAATAGGTAGGGGCGAATCACCATTCGCCCGACACCCAACGAATCACCATTCGCCCGACACCCAACGA
>CAYMGX010000103.1:7252-14399 GCA_964390065.1 uncultured Fibrobacter sp.
TCGCCCGACACCCAACGAATCACCATTCGCCCGACACCCAACGAATCACCATTCGCCCGACACCCAACGAATCACCATTCGTTCGATACCGTTGGTTTATCGATATTCATAAATGGGCGAATAATGATTCGCCCCAACGTGTACGGGCGAATCACCATTCGCCCCAATATTGCGACAATCATTACCCCAAAAAATAGTTCATTTATCAGCAACCCCGATTTTCAGCATCTCATTTTCAGCCGATACGGTGATAATCCCGTTTTCTTTAACGCTGTTACTGATAAGCATCCGTGAAATCGGCGTTTCAAGTTCCCTTTGAATGACACGTTTTAGCGGACGTGCTCCGTAGACAGGATCATAACCCTTATCTGCCAGCAGCAGTAAGGCATCATCGGTGACACGAAGCTCTATTTTAAGATCATCAAGCCGTTTCCTGAACCGCTCGAGCTGTATGGTGACAATACCGCTCAGGTGCTCCTTTTTCAGTGTATGGAATATTACGGTTTCGTCAACACGGTTTAAAAATTCCGGTCTGAAATATTTCGATAGTTCACTAATAATCGTATTTCGGATATGTTCGTTGTCATTTTTTTCACTGTATTCCATGATCAGCTGAGAACCGATATTGGATGTCATGATAATAATGGTGTTTTTAAAATTGACTACACGTCCCTGTGAATCCGTAATCCGGCCGTCATCAAGGATCTGCAGCAAAATGTTAAACACATCCGGATGCGCCTTTTCGATTTCATCAAAGAGTACCACCGAATAGGGATGTCTGCGGACAGCTTCTGTCAATTGCCCTCCCTCATCGTACCCGACATATCCCGGAGGCGCACCGACAAGACGCGAAACTGCAAATTTTTCCATGTATTCCGACATGTCAATTCTAACCATTGCCCGCTCGTCATCGAAGAGGTTAAATGCAAGCGAACGCGCCAGTTCGGTTTTACCGACACCGGTCGGGCCGAGAAAAATAAAACTACCGATAGGTTTGTCCGGATCTTTAAGGCCTGCACGGGCACGAAGCACTGCATCCGCAACAGCATCAACAGCCTCATCCTGACCAATCACTCTCTTGTGTAAATGATCTGCAAGATAGAGTAGTTTTTCCTTTTCCCCCTCGACAAGTTTACTTACCGGAATATGAGTCCAGCGGCTGATAATTTCCGCAATGTCCTCTTCGTCAACTTCCTCCTTAAGAAGGCGACTGGACTGGTCGGTTGATTTAAGGGTGTTTTCTGCCACCCTGAGTTCGTTTTCCAGTGATGGAATCGTGCCGTGGCGCAGTTCGGCGGCTTTGGTCAGATTATAGTCGCGCTCTGCTTTGTCAAGTTCAAAGCGGAGCTGTTCGAGCTTTTCACGTAGCGATTGAAGCTTTCCAACCTGATTTTTTTCATGCTCCCACCGCAGTTTCAGCTCTGTGACCGTTGTTTTAACATTCGCAAGTTCCTCCTGAAGCTTTACAAGGCGTGCCCGGGAATCATCATCTTTCTCTTTCTTAAGTCCCTCTATTTCGATCTCAAGCTGCATCTGACGACGCAATGATTCATCAAGGGCCAGAGGGCTTGAATCCATTTCAGTGCGCAGTTTTGCAGCAGCTTCATCAATAAGGTCAATTGCCTTATCGGGAAGAAACCGGTCGCTGATATAGCGGTCGGAAAGTACCGCCGCGGCGATAAGGGCACTATCACGGATTTTTACACCATGATGCACCTCGTAACGTTCACGCAGCCCTCTGAGAATGGAGATTGTATCCTCAACAGCCGGTTGATTAATGAGAACCGTCTGAAATCTGCGTTCAAGTGCTTTGTCTTTCTCAATATGTTTTCTGTATTCATCAAGGGTTGTTGCTCCGATTGTGTGAAGTTCACCCCGGGCAAGCATCGGTTTTAACATATTGCCTGCATCCATGGCTCCTTCAGCGGCTCCGGCTCCTACAACTGTGTGAAGTTCATCGATAAAAAGAATGATATTGCCGCTGTTTGTTACTTCCTTAAGTACCGCTTTAAGACGCTCTTCAAATTCACCTCTGAACTTTGCTCCTGCGACCAGTGCCCCTAAGTCAAGAGACACCACCTGACGTCCCTTCAATCCCTCGGGGACATCACCACGGACGATTCGCAGCGCCAGACCCTCAACGATTGCAGTTTTTCCAACTCCCGGATCACCGATAAGTACCGGATTATTCTTTGTACGGCGCGAGAGAATCTGGACAATCCTTCGGATTTCATCATCACGGCCGATTACCGGATCGAGTTTTCCTGCTTTAGCAAGATCAGTCAGATTTCGGGCATATTTCGCAATTGCATCAAAGGTCGCTTCCGGGTCTTTTGAGTTAACCCGCTGATTTCCTCTAACCTGACGCAATGTGTCAAGGAGTGATTCTTTGGTAATGCGCGAAAGATGCGCAACCTCTTTACAATCATTATCCTGATCGATTAACGCAAGGAACAGATGTTCAACGCTGATATATTCGTCTTTCATCTGTGAAGCCTTCCGCTGGGCATCAGTAAGCACTGCGACAAGGTGACGTGACATATAGGTCTGTACGCCTTGTCCACTCACTGATGGTACTTTGGCGAGTTTGTCGGTGATATACTTTTCGACAGCCGAAATACTTGCACCGCTTTTAGTGATAAGTGTAGCGATAAATCCATCCTTTTGGCGAATCAGCGCGAGCATAAGATGTAATGGGTTGATTTCCTGATGATTCATGTCAACAGCGATACCATTTGCATCACTGAGTGCCTCCTGGGATTTAACAGTCAATTTTTCAGTATCCATACTATGTACTCCTTATATTTTATACTTTGGTTTATTATTTTCCGAAGCAAAGGGTATGCCATAAAAGGATTTTGTGGCGTATAGTGCACTGTGCAGCAGCAATGAGGTGCAGGTTATGTAGCTGCAGTTTGAAAAAACTGGTTGATGTATTAATTTTTGTGATATAGAATTAATAGGAAGAAGCAGATTTAATGTATATTGTTTCAATACAGAACGGAAATGTTTTTAAATTGAAACAACTATTATTTTTTGACATTGATCCGGATAAAGGGTGTGCTGTGCTGTCACAGCCAGTGAATACTACGATAATAAAATGAAAACCCGTCTTCCATTTGTAATTCTTCCTCAGCCAACCAATTCAACGTGCGGTCCTACGTGTCTTCATGCTATATACAATTATTACAATGACATAATTAGTCTTGACAGAGTTATAAGTGAAGTACGTGCGCTTGATGATGGCGGGACGCTGGCGGTATTTCTTGGGTGTCATGCTTTACAGCGAAGGTATAAGGCAACAATTTATACCTACAATCTTCAGGTGTTTGATCCGACATGGTTCAGTGATGGTCTGGCGGTTTCTGATATTGCGGAAAAGTTAAAGGCACAGGCAAAGGTAAAACCGGATAATAAATTGAGAACCGCAACCGACGGATATCTTGAGTTTATCGAAAATGGGGGGAAATTATGTTTTTCAGATCTTAACGGAGCATTAATCCGTAAATATCTCCGAAACGACATACCAATTTTGACCGGCCTGAGTTCGACGTATCTTCACCGGTGTGCGCGTGAAAATTCACTGACAGGTGAAGAAGACCCGATTGGTGGATTTACTGCCGGGCATTTTGTTGTGCTTTACGGTTATAACAAAGAGGAGAAACTGGCTGATATCGCAGAACCGCTTTTCCCCAACCCTCTCAACCGGGGACAATATTACAAGGTAAAAATTGACAGGTTAATATGTTCGATACTGCTTGGTATTTTAACCTACGATGCGAACCTATTGATAATTGAAAAAGATGAGGCAATACATGGTGAATCTGATTGTTGTAAATAACCCCAAAGACTGGACATTTGAGATCCCGGGGGTTGAGTGTGTCTCTGCAAAAGCATACCTTACGGAGGATTGTTACAGCAGAATGCGTATGGCGAGAGTTTTTAATTTTTGTAAATCATACCGGTATCAGAGTATTGGTTATTATGTATCACTGCTGGCTGCTGCACGGGGGCATAAACCGCTGCCAAACATTACAACAATTCAGGACCTTAAATCACAGACGCAGATGAGATTTGTTGATGAAGATCTTGATGAACTAATACAAAAAAGTCTGGCATCAATTCAGTCGGAAAGCTTTACCCTGAGTATTTATTTCGGAAAAAATCTTGCAAAAAAATATGACCGGCTTGCTTTACAGTTGTATAATCTTTATCCTGCGCCGCTCTTACGGGCAACATTTGTAAAAAGCAAGGAAGAATGGCATTTGCGCGATATCGATCCGGTGTCTACCGGCGAAATCCCTTTGGATCATCACGATTTTCTGATTGAAGTGGCAACGGAACATTTCGCAGGCAAAGGTGTGGGTACTATCAAGCGTAAAGCACAACCTTATGACCTTGCGATACTGTGGGATCCGCTTGAAGCCGAAGGGCCATCGAATGAAAAAGCTATTAAAAAGTTTGTATCTGCTGCCGAATCGCTTGGTTTTAACACCGAAATAATCGGTCGTGATGACTTCGGGTCGATTGCAGAATTTGATGCTCTCTTTATCCGTGAGACAACATCGGTAAATCATCATACATACAGGTTTGCACGGAGAGCGAAAGTTGAGGGACTTGTCGTTGTTGATGACCCCGAGTCGATTCTGAAATGTTCCAATAAAGTGTATCTGGCAGAACTGCTTGATCATTACAATATTCCGACACCGAAAACATGTATTTTACATAAAGACAATCCGGACAACGTTCTTGATGAAATCGGGGTACCGTGTGTATTAAAACAACCTGACAGTGCATTTTCGCAAGGGGTGATCAGGGTTGATACAAAGGAGCAGTTTGAGACAGAATCCAACAGGCTGCTTTCCAAAAGCGATCTTGTTGTGGTTCAGGAATATACACCGACAGAATTCGACTGGCGTGTGGGTGTCTTTGATGGTAAGCCGCTGTTTGTGTGTAAATATTATATGGCACGAAATCACTGGCAGATCATAAAGCGCGATACTGAAGGCAACAAACGGGAGGGTGGATTTGAAACGCTTCCTGTTGAGCTCGCACCGCGTCAAGTGGTACGGACTGCCCTGAAAGCGGCAGCGCTTATCGGTGATGGTCTTTACGGGGTGGATATAAAGCAAATCGGAAAGGCTTGCTATGTCATGGAGATTAATGATAATCCAAATGTTGATGCCGGCATTGAGGATCTTGTGTATAAGAATGCACTTTATGAGAGGATCATGGAGGTGTTTTTAAAGAAAATTATCAACAAAAACGGGGCCGGATTTTATTATTAATCGTGAACTGTCATAAACAACGATATCAAAAATTAATCAAATTAAAACCGGAAATACCGAATACACAAAATGACCTATCATCTGTTTGAACGAATTGGAATAGAACTGGAATACATGATTGTTGATCGCGATACATTACGTGTCGCACCACTTACCGATAAGGTACTTGAGGAGGTCAACGGCAGTATTACCAACGAGGTGGAGATGGGCAGCATCTCCTGGTCAAACGAACTTGCACTGCATGTGATAGAACTTAAAACAACAGAACCTGCTCTTTCGCTTGAAAATCTCGATACACAATTTCATCAGAACATTAAGCATATTAATTCTATCCTAATAAAATACAATGCCTGTCTTATGGGGGGGGCGATGCATCCGTTTATGGATCCGGTGAAGGAGATCCGTCTCTGGCCCCACGATTACAGTCCGATCTATTCGGCATTTGACAGAATTTTTTCGTGCAAAGGGCACGGATGGGCGAATCTTCAGAGTATGCATATCAATCTTCCGTTTGCAGGCGATGATGAATTCGGGAGACTTCATGCCGCAATACGGCTTGTGCTGCCGATACTGCCTGCTCTTTCAGCCGCCTCACCCATTGCAGATGGGAAGTTGAGCGGTTTCCATGATTTTCGAATGGAAACGTACCGTCATAATTCAGAGAAGATCAGGTCAATTACCGGTGATCTGATTCCGGAAGCGGTATTTTCGATTGAGGACTATGAAAAAAAGATTCTTCAGCGGATCTATAGCGATTTATCACCCTATGATCCTGAAAAGATTCTTCAGGAGGAGTGGGTGAATGCCCGTGGTGCGATAGCCCGGTTTGAACGCAATACTATAGAAATAAGGGTTATTGATGTTCAGGAGACGCCGTTTGCTGATTGTGCAATTGCCGGAATTGTCATTGAGGTCATAAAGAATCTGGTTAACGGGCAGTGGTCACCGTATGAGTATCAGAAGTCGGTTCCGGGAACTACTCTGGTGGATTCTTTTCTTGAATCGGTACGTCTTGGGCAGGATGCACGTATCACCGATAGCCGATACCTGCAGGCATTTAACATCGGTGTGGAATCCTGCACCGCGAGAGATCTCTGGAAACAGCTTGCAGTAAAAACGGGTATCCAAAAAAGACATCTGGATGCAATATTGGATAACGGCACGTTATCATCAAGAATGATACAGTCTGCCGGTCCGGATTTTCAACAGGATAATTTGTTGACGTTATGCAAAAATATGTGCCGATGCGTTGACATTGGGGAACAATTGGGGGTGTACTGAAATCAGTAATACGTTGATCTGCTTTCAAATAGATTCACGGTTGACTTTAACCGCTTAATTGTATGGACAATTAATCGTTTAAAGTTTATAATGTATAGTGAGAACGGCTAACAGCCTTTTTTCAGGAAATACTCACTATCAGCAGGACCTCATCGTATGAAACAGAAAACTCTTTCAATCAACAATCAGAGTGGCGTTGCAGTGCTTCTTGTACTTTTTATGCTTTTTATTGCAACGATTTCCGGTGTATCGATCCTTTTTATGGCATCAAAGGACAAGTCGTTGTCATCGGATGCATCCAAAATCCGTAATGTTGCCATTGCCGCAAAAGCATCACTGAGTGCATGTGAAAATCAATTATCACAGCAGCCGTCGGTGGTTACGGAAATTATTAACAAGTACATTGCTGATAACAGTTATAAATATCTGCTTGTTTCCGATGTCGCTGCTGCAAAAAATAATAAGAAAGCTGAGCTTGGAAGCAGTGGGCTTAAGTACGCAGTGGAGATCTCTGCTTACGATAAGGTGAATAATATTCTTCAGATTCGCGGTACCGGCTATGGTTCATCAGATGAGCA
>CAYMGX010000104.1:0-14367 GCA_964390065.1 uncultured Fibrobacter sp.
GTTCTGTGAGGGGCGTTGAACAACCATTAAAGGAAGTAATAAATGTCTACTCGACAACAATAGATAAGATAAAACTGACCCACCAGGGAAAATGCACAAGCATCTCGAGAATTGATTCATTTTTTCTGGCCATATATGCTCCTAGATTGCACAAGTATTAACAATTGTAATTATACAATTATGGAAATAAATAAAACAAGGAGTATTAGCCTCGTTTCACATATGGTTTGAATATGCTTCAGATATTTAATATTTCCCACGCACCTGAACATACCCTATACAATACATTTCAATCTCGTCAATGAAGTCTTCTGATAGAGATCCATTGCAGAGCAATGACGAGTATCGCGAATGCCGGGGTTGTGGTTATTTGTTTGTGAAGAGAAGGGCCCCGGCACTCTCGTTCGGTATATCCTTAATAACTGAAAAACCGGTTACGTTTCCTGGCACTTAACTCCTGCACTATCTCTGGCTGCTCAAAATACACAAGCGCCTTGATGACATTTGCCGGAATGCTTCCGGTTTTCTTTGCCAGACTCAGTTCGTAATTTCCATTTTATTCTAAAATAAGAACTGCTGTTATTTTAGAATAAGCGGTTATCCTAAAATAACAGCAGTTATGTATACCGGATATTTCCAGATTTCAATCAACAATCAGAACTTTAATATGCAGCCTGGTAATTTATTTGTTGCTGCATGTTACCAAGAATCGTGTACACGCAACTGCAGTAAATTTAATTTTGTGGTAACTTTGTAGTAATTGTTAAGACATTTAAGTGTATAAGGCATTTATTTACAATGCATTACATTTTAGAACATTGCTTCATAAAGCCAAAGGTCGTACGGTCAAGGCATGCCTTTACTAACGATTTATAATGCATCAAGAGAGATTTTGAAGTACCTTGCTATTTTGGAAATTTTGTTAAACATGCGATATTGTTAAATTAAGATCCACTAAGAAAAAAATATGGCACACTGTGAAATACAATTATACAATTTTTAGAAAACTATAATTTTAAAGGAGCAATGTATGATTCACAAAATGTTTCTGTTGTTATCACTGTTATTTGTCTCTGTCTGGGCTGTAAACCTTAATAGTACTATTTGGAGTACCAACTGGAATGTCATGTCGTTCTGGCAGGTTGAAAACCAGGTAAGCGCAGAATACGTGTACGATGGGGGAATTATTATTGGAACAATGTACGGTGATACGCTTCGGGGGTGGTGGCGGGAACATGGTAATGCAAAAGAGTGTGGACCGGAAAATACCTGGTCGGGCCCTCTTGTGTTCAAATTTTCCGCTGATGGGAAATCATTCACCGGCGACTGGGGCTATTGCGATAGTGATCCAACCAAACTCAATCCGGAGAGCAGTGCGTGGACTGGAACTATCAAGGAAGGTGTTGCGGCTTACACTCAGAAAGAGTGCGAAGATGCAAATCGTTTCTGGTGTAATGGTGAATGTAAACTGGTACCCTGCGACAGCGCAGTGTCAAAAGATGCCTGCGAAAAATCCGGCAGATTCTGGTGTACAGACACATGCAAAATGACATCCTGTACTGAAACATCAGTCGTGAATCCCACGTTCAAAGGTACAATATCAAACAAAACCAAATTCCCTGTCAGCAATCAAAAAATTGGTACAATCTTTGATCTTCGGGGCAAAAAAATCCATTCTGCTGTAAACGGAATCAGTATTTATATTGACCAAGGCTGTATTAGCAGAGCAAAGGTTACGATATTACCGTAATAACAGTTTTGTTGACTACTACAACTCACAATCCCGAGCCTGCATAGAAATGTTACACCATTCAGACAACTATACATGGCTTGAGCTTTGTCGTACCTGATCGGACCGCTGGTGTCAATCTCCGGACACCGCGGGTTCACTGTTAGACTATTTCAAAAATTTAAGAATCTTAAATAATATCAACCTTCCTGTAAATCCTTGGACAAAATCAAACACAAAACGAATCCCCAATTATTACCAGTGTCGAATCAGATGACAATGAACCTGAAGCCCCCCCAGAAAAAGAAGTCTGAATAATTTCACCGAATGGATTCCAGACCCATATGGTTACCTATATAACAGCCACTATTTTTTAAATGTTACAGATTGTTTTACAAAAAGCGCAGGCATACTCGGTGCAGTATGGTGAGCATTTTTGCAATGCAAGATGTGACAATAGCTTGCGCAGAGCATCACGATTCAACTGCGGATTTTAGGTTAAATACTGTTTTCATTTGTTAACTCCTAAATCGAACAATACCTTGATATAAAAAACGCCCTCTGTGGAGCACAATTCACACATATTATTTCTTCAGCGTTTCTTCCAAAAAGGCAACAAACCTACTCCACGACTTTTTATCAGCATTCATGTTATAACGATCACCACCGAAAACAGAGAAAGCATGGTCCGCACCCCCGTAGAGTATCATTTCATTGTAGATATCCGCTGATTCGAGTTGTTGTGCAAGCGCAGCAAAATGGTCAATGGGAACAGCTTTGTCCGCGGAGCCGTGCAGAACAAGAATTTTCCCTTTTGTTGCGGAATAATCCTGTCCCGCAGGTGTCTCCAAACCTCCGTGAAAAACAACGAAGCCCTTCAATTGTTCTCCGGAACGCGCCAGTTCCAAAGCCGCCGTTCCGCCAAAGCAGTATCCCGTTGCAACCGCATTGGCTAAGTCTGCACCATGATTTTGTGCTTCCACAAGAGCCCCGCGCAACAATGCCCGCATCTTTTTCCTGTCGGAGTAAAGCTCGCCGGTAATCTTTTTTCGATCATCCATTTTTGACGGGCGTATTCCAGCGCCGAAAAGATCCGCCGCAAAGACGCTGTATCCCAATTTTGAAAGCATAGTGGCTCGCTTGATTTCATAATCGTTGAGTCCGTCCCAATCATGGATAAGTAAAATTAACGGTGCGTTTTTGCCTGCATCAACAAAATAGCCCTCATACTGCTTTTCGTCTACCTTATAAGTAACGGATCGGCCATCCCCGGCAAAGATGAAAGTCACCGCCAACGCTATAATACATCCGAAATGTATCCATATAGATGATAGCATTTTATTCCTCCTTACCAATTATTAATAAAATGGTATTTGATTATCACCACTGTTTTCCCTGTGCTGATAAGTGAGCAAATAATATGCCGCTGATCTGGAACTGGAGCGAAACGAATAACAACGTTTGATTCATTGCTGAGACAGGATTGACGATGTGATGCGGCTCGTGTTTTCATGCCCGCACTACACCGCCCGCTATTTCCAAAACTGAAGAAGCTGGTCGTTTGTAATGAACATTACCAACTGGTAGCGCCCTGAATCAGGAACCCATTTCCGGCTAGCCGACTTGTTGGTCCACATAACCTTTCCCACCTGTGGGTATGATTCATATCGCTATTCGGACTGTCGGCATACCGACACCTGTAAGCCAGGCCATCACTTTCTCTTCCGGGAAAAATCGGTTGACACCCGGACCCATGCTGCAGCACGTAATCATGTTATTTCACCGTTTCTGCCAAATTCGTGTTTATTATCGCCGTAAAGATAAAATCGTTGTTGGACAAGCCGGGAATTGTATGTGTGTAAAGCACAACAGCCACTTTTCTGAAATTGATATACAGAACGGGATGGTGACCTTTCCGTTCTGAAATAGCCGCTATTTTGTTAACAAAATCAATTGCACCAGAAAAAGATTTCAAAGTGAAAGAATACGTATATTCAGGCTTCTGTTATTACATTTCAAATGTATTTATTGTGTAAAGATACTATTTATTCTTTCATATATTGACGTACTTCAGTTCAAAAAATACCTGCTAATGTGTATTTTTACAATTCAGTATCAAGATTCGTCTGTACTATTCTCATTTTTAAGGAAAGAATTCCTGAGAATAAGACAAATTGTTCTTTCCGGAAATTGAAGTCTGAGATTAAACTTGCTCCTTAACACTTTACAAATCTGGTATTAATTAACATTCCTTCCCTATGCAAATAATCTACCTATGGTTATATCAAGACTTAATGAGGATGAAAAGAGGGTCAGTTCTATAGATACCCATGCGAAAAACAAAACGGGTTGTTTCGTTTTTACTACTATATTACTATTCTGATGATTATTTTTATTTCAGTAACGTTTTGTTTGTGTTTTTATAAAAAGGAATTTCAAACTATGTTCGCCTTGAAAAATCTTGTTCTTAAAGGGGTTGCAACACTTTTTGTAGTAACATCGTCATCAAGTGCAGCGTATAATTACGCCGAAGCACTTGAAAAATCAATCTACTTCTATGAATGTCAGGTGTCCGGAGAAAAGCCATCCTGGAACCGATGTGCGTGGCGGGGAAATTCAGCCTTGAAAGATGGTAATGATGTCGGGGTTGATCTGACGGGTGGATGGTATGATGCCGGCGATCACGTAAAATTTGGTTTTCCTATGGCCTATACTGCAACAATGCTGGCGCTTGGTTATGTAGAGTATGAAGATGTCTACGTAAAACAGGGCCAAAAAGAGCATTTTCTCAATAATTTACGATTTGTCAATGATTACTTTATCAAATGCCATACCAGTAAGTTCGAATTATGGGGGCAGGTCGGTAACAGTCATTTGGATCATGGCTGGTGGGGACCTGCAGAAAAGATGACTATGGAACGACCTGCCTATAAAATTGATACGCAAAAACCTGGATCAGATCTGGCGGGTGAAACAGCTGCTGCCATGGCAGCATCGTCAATTGTATTTAAAAAATCGAATGATGAGGCCTATGCGCAAAAGCTGCTCAAGCATGCGGTTGAACTGTATGAGTTCGCAGAAAAATACCCGAAGAAGTATCACGAATCAATCGACAATGCACAAGGATGTTATCAGTCATGGAGCGGATGGTATGACGAACTGGTCTGGGCCGGAATCTGGATCTACCTTGCATCAAAAGATGTCTCCTATCTTGATAAAGCAGAACGTTACTACGACTCCCTTGGAGTTGAGAATGGAACCACATTAAGAAAGTTTAAATGGACACACTGCTGGGATGATAAAGGATACGGATCGTATGTATATCTTGCCCGACTAACCGGTAAAGCAAAGTACATTACCGATGCAGAGCGGTGGCTGGACTTCTGGACCTGCGGAGTCGAAGGTACTAAAGTACCGTATACTCCCGGAGGGTTGGCATGGGTTGACAGGTGGGGAGTATTGCGGTACGCATCAAGCACCTCACTTTTTGCGTTAATGTACAGCGACTATCTACGGGGAACCGGTGGTGATAACGCAAAAATTAAACGATACAGTGAATTCGGAATCAGTCAAATCGATTATATATTGGGGAAAAATCCCTCCAACAGAAGTTTTGTATGTGGTGTCGGGAATAACCCTCCTGTCAACCCCCATCATCGTTCAGCACATGGGAGTGAAACATTTCTTATGACAGATCCGGTAAACAATCGTTTCAAACTGGATGGGGCACTTGTTGGAGGACCAGATCAAACTGATAAATATACTGATGACCGTAACAATTACGAAATGAATGAAGTAGCCACTGATTACAATGCAGCCTTCACCAGTGTTTTAGCCAGGATAATCGGTGGTGAAAGTGCCGGAAACAACAACATCACATCAATTGAATCGATACAAAAAAAATCTCTTCAGGATCAAATCAGCGTAAACATCCGACCAGTTAACAATCAGGAAATCATGTGTGCATTAACACTTCAGGAATCATCACCAGTAACAGTGTCACTCTTCGGTATTGATGGTAAAAGAATAGCATGTCTTGATGATAAAACATTTTCATCTGGGACGCATTCACTACGTTATGCACTGCCAGCGACATTGAACAGCACCTATATTATCATGGTGAAAACCGGAGAAAATCGTATCTCAAAAATGGTGACCTTATTCTAACCTTGAGTTGCACTTACTGGTAGCAATAACAGCTACCAGATTTAGTCATTCAGCAATGGCACTCTCATCCAGTGCCCTGACTTCTTCTGCAGGTTTTCTTGTGGTAGATAATCAGGTCTTCCTGCTTGTTCTAATACAAAACGTTTCTGTGATATAGGCGATTTTTGACGGATTCAGAATTTATAATGGAGCTGAGGGGGTTTGAACCCCTGACCCTCAGACTGCCAGCCAGTGGTTCGTTCACACAATAATCAATGTTTGCAGGGGTTTTATTCATTCGCATTCTTTGAGTGTACCGTGTCGAGTACCGTTTCCTTGAACTGTACCGTTTTGATTGCCTGCATATTACTGATATTCAGGTATACCCGGCTCATATCAGTGGCGTGTCCGCTTATCTTCTGTACAATGTGCGGGTGGTTCCCTGCGAGTATCAAATCCGTGTAGCTGCTTCGCCTTGTATCGTGAAATCTAAAGTTCTCAATACCCGCAAGTCGTAAGCAGCGCAACCATGCTTTTTTAAAGTCACCAATGGAAACGTATTTGCCGCATTCTTTCCGATAAAAGATAAACTCCGATTCTTCCGGGATATTCCGCATGTATTCCCTGATTCCTTCAGGAACCGGCTTAATACAAGGTCGCTTTGTCTTTGTAAACTCTGCGGGAATGTGGATACAATTATTTAACATATCATACCACTCGCGCCGCATGGCCACAAGTTCACCTTTACGGCAAGGTACGGACATTGAATATTGTACAATTGGGAAAATGTGTGGTGCTTTGTCTCTAATAACGTCAAACAGACGTATACGCTCATCTTCGGTCAGTAAGCGGTCTCTTGGTATCTCTCGGAGCTTTTCGAACCGTTTCAGGGGGTTCTCTGCGATTAATCCATACCTTACAGTAAGGTTCAGTGCTGATTTACTCCAGGAAAGGTATCTGTTGCCAGTAGCCACAGAATTACATCGTCTTATTTCTTTCAGCCAGAAATCAAATCTCTCTGGAAGGTCTGAAAGTTCAATATGACCTAATTCTGTTGATAAGCGTGTGATGATACCTTTAGAACGTCCAAGTTCTCTATGCTCAGAATAAAAACTAAGTACTTCTGCAAACGTTCGAATTTTAAAAGAACTGTTTTTCTGGTCTGCTTTGGCTTTTAGTTCCTGTTTAATCTGGTATACGCGGGTTTCCGCTGCTTTCTTACCGCCAGTGAAGTTTTCCCGTTTCCGGTATGCTTTACTTTTAATCCAGATTCGAACATCAAGCTTCCAAAGAGTATCAGAAATCTTTTTTATGCTCATAGTTGTTTACCTTCCAGAGCATAATACTTGTATAAGTTCAATATACATCTTTTTGACCACATTGTCGATATTACTTCTTTAAAAGTTTTCCGGTTGCAAGTGCTGCGAGTACCGAAGTTTTCTTGTAGCGAACCAACCGGCCTATTTTAGTATAACCGGGTATCCTATGGCTGTATGTCCGAACCCATTTCAAAGGTACCCGGACAAGTGCTGAAAGTTCTTCTGCTGTTAAAAATTCTATATCGTTGTTCATGATCACAATTCCTGTTTAAAAGAGTTATAAGACTTCTACCGGTTACGGGCACCGGTAATTTTTACATTTTTTATACGCGAGAAACGGGGGTGCGCCTACCTCATGTGTTTTTAAAGTCTCAGGAGTACCTTTTGATTATCCGGACATATACACTTCACGTCTCAACCAGCAAACAATATCCCACAGTGAAATAATTGCATCAGGTGATAGAGACAAACCAGCCTGTTGAATATCTGCCAGTGAATGAAACCTGCTTGGTTCAGTTCCGGCAATCCACATTGCTTTTTCCATCAGTGATAAATTGCTATCTTTTTCTATTTCTATTTTAATCATTTGTAAACCTCTAAAAATGTTTTCACTAATTACACATGTTACACACGTTTTTCTGACTCTGTTTTTATATATATACTCATACACATATCTCTTTTATATTCCCCTTACGCGTAAGGACTGGAAAAAAGGTGTGTAAGGTGTGTAAACGGTATCAGATTTTTAAACATATACCAGAATAACCCCTGAATCTGCCTTTAGATCTAAGGATATTGTTATCTACTATCGCCCCAAGTTCTTTAAGATTATCCTTTGCACGTTTACTAAAAAGGTCTTTGGATATTGCAAAAGTATCTGTATCAATACAAAAGTTTTCATAAGCACGATACATTTCATCAGTGGTCAAATCACTTTGAGCCTTAATTATTCGTGCATCAATGAATGATTTAACACTATCAGATTCATACAGGAGAGCTTCAACCTTGCCGCTCTGCAAACAAAGTTCATCAATGTTGCTTTCACCACTTTTTAACATCCGTAAACCTTCAAGCATCCAGTTCAATATTCCGCTGCCTTCCTCTTTAAGTAAAACCTGATCGAACCGCTCAATTTTATTTACAGGTACATGGTTGAATTCAATAATTACAAGCCTTCTTTTCCATGCTGATTCATCACCATTCAGTCTTACTAATAACCTGCTGTTTGATATAATAAGAACATTATAATTCCCTTGAATCTGGAATTGATCATTGCTGCATTTAAATTCAACGCTCATTAAATCACTTCCGGTAAGCTGCTTTAAATACCCTGCATTGCTATATGTCAATGTATCGGGGCTTGCATCCGGAACCTCAAGAAGTGTTTTACCAATAAAGCGGGAAGTTTCAAAACGTTCACCTAAGTTTTTTGTTCTAAGTTCAGTACAATTATTCCGTCCGACAACCTCTTTAATGATGTTTGCTAAGGTTGACTTTCCAGAACCACCAGAACCAGACAGTATAAGAATCTTTTGTGCAATATTATAACCTGCTAAGAATTGACCACATAGTAATTGAAGTAATGACCTATCTGAATTATCAAGGTTTGGTGCAATAAACTCATTCAAGAATCGTGTACACGTCGCTGTAGGGTTATAGGCTAAGGGAATTAAGTTTCGGCTGTAATCGGATGGCTTCGGGTCTCTGAGCTGCCAGTGGCCTTCTTTGAGTTCAAGGATACCGTTTGAACATTGTATTGGCGGGGTTTTAAATATCCCGTCCATTTTACATACTGTTATTAGGTGCGGATATTCAATTTCACTAATTATTTGATTTTTTAATCTTTCTTTTACCACACTATCAACACCGAACAGTTTTGCTTTATCAATCACAAAATTATATAGTTTTGATAATAAAACAGGCTTTGTAATTGGCTTCCAGATGTTTTCTATGTACTGCCAGTATGAACCGTCAGCATACAGAATATTACATTCGTTTTTGAAGGCTTCCGCTATAACGTCTGGTATCGGTCTTGTTGGTTGCGCCTCTTTATTGAGAAAAAACCAGTGATTCTTTTCTGTTGTCGTTTCTTTTGGTTTGAACAAAGAATTAACGTCCTTTACTTCATCATTTCCACCATTGGCTTCATTATCAACAAGAGCAACAAATTTATCTTCATTCCAATTGTCCATAATTCCCCCTTAATAAATTGCCGCTGCTAAAGTGGTAAAACGCTGCTCTGTTGCCCATATTCTGCACTTTTCAATTGTTAATTCACTGTTTAAGTGTTCTTCAAGTAATGGGATTTTATAGAGTCCTGATTTACTGTTGATGCTGTTTACAAATCGTATTAAACCATTAACTTTGTAATTCATCAGGTCAATATCAGGAAGATCATTAAAAAAGCCTGCAAGTATTGATCTAAGACAATCTGAAGTGTCAATACGACCATTAATTTTCCCTATTGAACTATGAAAAAAGGTTATATGAAACCCTTTGCATCCTGAGAAAAAAACTTTTACTTGTGTTGCACGTATATTTTTCAGCCGGTTCAATACCTTAAACAGTGTTTCAATCGGGTTTGTTCCGTCAATGTCAATGGGTATTGTTTTATACCAATGAGGTACATTAAGCCCTGAAACCTTCCAGCCGTTATTTTCTATCTGATTTAATGCTGATTCATCAATACAAGCCCTGCCGCAATGAACCTCACTGATTCCTACAGGTAAGAACTTTTCATCATCATTATTCAAGTTAACTTTATAGAATCTGGCAGGATCACACCTTCCAAAGTCTGATTCCTTAAACCATACTTCACGATATAATACTTCTGGCTCCGGTATTCTTTTGGGTATTATTTTTACAGGCTTTGTTTGGGAATAGTTCGCCGAATAACTGGCGTATAATCCATTGTTTGCTGCAAGCCTTCTGTACGCTTCACCATCACCTATAGAATTGAGGTAAGCATACAAGGAAACCAAATCCCCGCCCTTATCATCAGTGGCGAAATCAGCCCATTTACCAGTGTTTAAATTGATTCGAAATGAACCTGCATTTTTATCATTCCGCAATGGATTTTTAACAACATATTCATGACCAATTACTTTTCCACCCGGCAACCACGATTGAAGCAATGTGAGTGTCATTGACAACAAATAACTGTTTAATAATTGGAAATCGTAACTCATTTCTGTACCTCACGTTCTTTTTCTGCAATCATTTGTACAATTGTTTTGTAAACGTGGTCACTCATTCTTGAATACCCGTTTAATTGGGAACTTAGCGTACTGTATGGAATACCGCACCTATTTGCTACACTCAATGGTTTAATACCTAATTCGACAAATTTTACTTTAAATTCGTGATATATTCTTGCACCCATTTTTACCTTCTTTTTTAACGATAAACAAGTTTTAGTTATCAGCGCTGTTTATGTATTAAAAATCGTATGTTTTGGAAGGTAATGCACGGGACATAAGGGGACAAATGAGGACAACAAAAAAGCCCTATAAACATTGGTTCATAGAGCTATTTTGTCCTGTGTTGTCCTGTGTATATGTGGTTATTTAGGGAAGTGTGACTTCAATGAAGGTTCTTTGCGAAGTAGGTTTAAAGTAGCATCAGGGTTTTTAATAGTTATACTTGATTTGTGATTATTATCTGGTAAGGTAATCACACGGGAGTAATTCTTTTCAACACACCGTCTAAATGCTTTTCTGAAGGCCTCCGGGGGAGTCTGGTTTTCTATGCCCGTAAGTTTCCCCCACAGTTGCGACCAAGTACCAACAAATTTATCTGTGCTTTCAGTGGTGATGGATTGCATTTTTGATAATAGTATGAGCGTTTTTCGTAAAATTGTTAAATCATCATTACCACAAAGTTTACTTCGCCTGTCAGAAATTGTTAATGTTCTTTCAATCCACGCTAATGTATTTGAAAGAATATCCATGGGGTAGTATTTAAATAAATGAGGAGAATGTTTTAAGCTCAAAACCATACCTAACAAGCAATCTAAAGTGATTGGGGCTTCCAAGATAATTTCAATTGTGGATCCTGATATACTTTTTTCATCGACTAATGGCCAAAGTATTTTAAAGTATTCCTCAAGCGTTTTTCCGTTTTCCGAAACATACTCACCGCGATTGTAGCCAATTTTGTAATTGCTAATATTTTCAAATAGGTAGAGTTCACAATCAGATTTTAGTCTGTAGAAAATATCAGGGGAAAGCTCAGGTGATTGCATCATTTGTACCTCACTTGTAAAAGGTCGCTTGTATTTTAAAATTAGGGAAACGGGCACAAGTTACCCGCTTTCGTGCCGGTTAATTACTCCGGCACTATCCCTATCCCAGAATATAATTACTTGTAAAAATAGTTGCTACGAAGATCTCCGTCTGTTGCATATCTCGGGTCTACAGGTTCGAATTCACCCCGAATATATATTTTCGGTAAGTCAGGCTCAACGTGACATCCGCCGAACCTCCCCGCAACATATAATTTATGGCCGGCATTCTTACCTGTTGACTGATTAACAAGTGAATTGTATTCCTGTAAAGCTCCACCCAATGCAAGCATCTTAGCGTTAACTTCACGGGCAAGATCCACACACTGCCGGTCGATCTCCCGCTGGGCTTCCGCCTGCATTTCAGCTTTAAGCGTTTCGATCTTCTGTTGCAGTGTGGTTATAGCACTAAGTAAACCTTCCGTTTCCTCAGTCTGTAAACCAATCTGCCCCGTGATATGGTTGATTTCCTTTGTAAGGTTGTCAATGTTCACACCCTCAACTAAAGCCGCCTTGCGCCCTGCTATCAGTGCTGCCAAGCGTTCGTTAAGGTCTTTGCGCTTCTCTGTGAGCTTGTCAACGCGTGAAAGGTACTGGTCGATCTTAGCCTGATTGTCTGCAATTTGTTTTTTACTCATGATGCTGCAACTCCGTCAAGTTTAATGATACCTCTCCAGTTCTGAAATGTAAACCCGTAATCAAAATGTACGGTATAGGTCAGTCCAAGCGAGTACTGATAATCCCCACTACGAACGATAGGCGTTTTATTTCCCGATAGGTAAATCACCGTTGCATTAGGGAAGCTGAAATTATCCGCCATGCAGAAAAATGCATTCGGTATACCGGCCGCTGTGAGCTTACTCTGCAAGTATGGATCGAAGGCCATTTTAATGCTGTTCGTGAATGGATTGAATGTGATCCCATTGCTTGCCGCTGCATCGTGAGTACTTTTGACAGTCTGCAATGTGGTCACACGCTGCGATGTACCTGCAAGTAGTGTTCTGACACCTCCGAAAATGAAATCCGGCTGGTCTGCGGGATTCGCTTTAAGTAACTCTGTGCTGCTCAGTGCCTGTTCTGCAAGGTCAATTGACTGAACACTAACGGAGCCTGAATCTGTGACCACATTTCCATGATCCTTATGGAACAAGGTTTTGCCGTCCTCATTCATTACCGGATTGCTCATAAGTAAATTGTAGAAGTCACGGTTCATCGTGGCATAAGTAGCTGCGGATAATCTCCGGGGAACACTAAACAGTACGCCCGTTTCGTTATTTAAAATAGCTTGCCGTGTCAGAATAACCGCTTTTCCCTTTGTAACCACATTACCGTATTCTTTACTATCGGAGAAACTCCCCTGCTTAAAGCAACCACCTTCCGGTATCTCATCCACACCTCCACCGAACTGCGAAAGGTTCGGGAATGTCATTTGTTTGAAGTCATTCGCATAAGCTTCCGCACAAACCTGATCGAATGTTGCACCGGCTTCCGCAGGTGTCAATGCAAAACTTTTATTCAGTGTATCTTCAAGGATCGCAGGTAAATCAGATGTACCAACGGCATTCATCATTCTTGTTGCTGCATTGTAAAGGCTGTCCGCCTGCATATTTGATACTGTAGTAGCTGGGACGCCTTCATTTAAAAGGCATTGCCGAATGACACCATGAATATCTATTGGCCCCCCGTGGCGTTTTACTTCCCGGATGATCTCAGGATCCTTCTCGACACCATGACATACTGCCAGTGAATTAACGGCCTGCATCCTGAAGCGGTCTGAAGCGTCTCTCGGAATTTGAATTGACATAAGTAACCTCACTTTTGTTGAAAATTAATATAGTGCCGTGTCTATAAGAGCACACGGCACTCACCCAAAACAGTACAGTATTAATATATGCTTTACTTAGTAAACACACCATCCGAATCATTTACTTTGCATTTAATACCCCTGAAATGCTGCATGGCTACTTGTTTGAGAATGTACGCGATTTTCTCGCTGTAGCTGAAGTCTTTACATTCAGGATAAATAGCGGTGCACATTTGTAAATCACTATGGAAATCGATAGGAATTGTGATACTGGTCTTGTACTTCCTAATCTCAGAACGCGGCCGGCCTAATTTTTTCATTGTAATACCTCAACAAGCTCTCCGGTAACTTCAATAGGATTACCGTTTTCATCACGCAAATGTACGGTCATAACTTCCCCGATAAAGCCCTGTATCGGCTGATAGTCAATTGTTTCACTGGTTATAGTGCCAACAGTATCATCCGACAACCGCACTGTATACGTTTCAGGTATCGGGTTCACTCTGAAACGCTGCATTACTGCCATGAATGCACCCCATTCAATACCAAGGTCATTTGCACACCCCTCGCTCCAATCGCACCAGTAAGGCTCCCCGTTCGTTATATAAGCAATATGCCCCCCCATGGTCTGCAATCCAATATCCTGTATGGCCACACAATTTATTCGGGTTATCCGGGTTGTCGATGGTTCCTGCGTACTCTATGCAGTCCAAGTCTTCCCCGCCCGCCCATGTTACTGCATCCAGAAGTTCCAGAACATCTCTTGTATCGGATTCACTTAGATTCCATGCTGTCATTAGTTTATTAATTGTATTCATGATAAGTTTACCTTTGATAAAATGTGAATAAAAGCAACTACAAGTATTATGCTCAAATAAATTGAAAGTGTACCGTGTCGAGTACCGTTTTACTGGTACACGAACGACTTTAAAGGGATATAAAAGGATATTGAGATTATAGAAAATTAGTGCGGATAATAAAAAAAAGGCCCGTAACACATTGATTTATAGTGTTACGAGCCAAAGTTCCTTAAATGGAGCTGAGGGGGTTTGAACCCCTGACCCTCAGACTGCCAGCCTGATGCTCT
>CAYMGX010000105.1:0-14064 GCA_964390065.1 uncultured Fibrobacter sp.
CCAGAATTCACACAATTGGTTTATTCTCCCCAACAATACACCCTCAACAAAGGGTCTGGGATCGGACTGGATATATCCGGAGTTATTGGATTAACTGGCGATCTTTTGGGAAGTGTCTCGCTAAGTTTTCCGGAAGAAACAGCGCTGAAAGCACTTACTGCGTTCATCGGTGTACCGATTACAACCCTGGATCATGATTCAATGGATGCAGTTGGTGAACTGGTCAACATAATCGCAGGATATGCAAAGAAATTTATTGAAGACTACAGTACAGTAATTTCTTTACCGACAGTTATTAAAGGGAAAGGATTGGAAGTCAAAGAGCCGGCAGATGTTTTTTCCTTTAGAATACCCTTCAAATCGGCTCTGGGTGATTTTGATTTGAGTGTCGGTTTAAAAAAAGTTTAGTTTCATAATTCCGGGAGTGCTGTCATGTAAAAGATATCAGTAGCGACAAGCGGCACCCCGAACCGTACAATAGAATACCTTACTATAAAGGGTGTCGATTTCTTCCGCTGGAGACACCAGAGCACAAGTGTCACTCTCCTAAAACTGTAAATAATGGTACTGTTTGACGAATGTTGGTGCATTTAATGGGGACATTGGTGATATTATTAATGGAATGATGGTACCAATGGTGGTAATGATTATTAACATCATAGGGACAGGTCGCGACCTGTCCCTGCCACAATGTGCATCGTTGAAACGTAAACCATCATCGTTCCACACATTGAAACCGGTTTAAATGGCCATATATGACAAAATTTTCCGATATAATAATGATCTCTAACCATTAGCAACCGATACTACCTATGAAAATTCTTATCGTTGAAGATAACCTTAAACTGCTTGAAACAATCGCAGATGCGCTCTCGGCAGAGCAGTTTCTGTGTGTCACGTCGGGGACATTTGATGATGCCAACGAAAAACTATGTATATACACCTATGACGTACTGATTGTGGATATAAATCTGCCGGGCGGTTCTGGTCTTGACCTGATAAGAATCATTAAGAAGCAGAATCCATCAACCGGCATTATTGTCATCTCTGCCCGCAACTCCCTGGATGATAAAATCGAGGGACTTGATCTCGGGGCTGATGATTACATAACAAAACCGTTTGCTATGGCTGAACTTATTGCGAGAGTAAAATCTCTTCTGCGAAGACGCAGCTTTCTTGGCAGTGACACGGTGACATTTGGGGATATTACGATAAATACCACTGCCCGGGAGGTATCTGTCAATAATGTCAGGATTGATTTGACGAAAAGTGAATACGATATTCTGCTCTTCTTTTTTTCAAATCCATCAAGAGTTCTGACAAAGGAGAGTATTGCCGAACATATCTGGGGAGATAATATGGATCTCGCTGATTCATTTGATTTCATCTATTCTCATATCAAAAACCTGCGGAAAAAAATAACGTCACATGGCGGTAACGATATCATTAGCGCGGTGTACGGTATCGGATACAAACTCGAAATAACTGACAAATGAAATTAATAAAGAAAACATATCTGTACACCGCTATCTGGCTTCTACCGGTAATGATTATCGGCAGTATTTTCTGTTTTTTCATGATTGAGTATATCTCTTACGAAGAGACTGATGAGTTTCTGACGTACGAAATGGATCGTATCAGGGCATTTCATGACCAGTCCAATGAATTGCCTGAATTGTATACAGTGGCAAATATTATCCCGGGTAATCGTTACGAAAAACCATTGTTCAGAGACACTATGATGCTTGAACCGGGTGATAATGAGATGATACCCTACCGGGAACTGCATTTTTCATTGATGCACAAGGGGATGCCCTACGGTATTGTACTTCGTCAATTACTTCCGGGGCGTGACGATATCGCGCAGGGAACATTCTTTATTGTTATTGGGCTGATGCTTCTCATTGTCCTGATAAATCTTGTCATTATCAACTTTATTACCGGTAAAATCTGGAAACCATTTTATGGAACACTTGATAAACTTATCAAGTTTAAAATTGACAATCCGTTACCAGCTTTTCCAAATACATCCATTGATGAATTCAATGCTCTTAATAGAACTCTTCATCTTCTGCTTAAAAAGATTTCTGACGATTACCGTAATAATAAGGAGTTTAACGAAAATGCATCACATGAATTGCAAACACATCTGGCAGTTATCCGGGCCAATACCGAAAAGTTATTAAATGTCGGATCGGATGGTGAACGTTCAGCCATTGACGATCTGAAAAAAATCTATCATGCATCCACACATCTTTCAAAGGTACAGAAATCACTGCTTCTGCTCAGTAAAATCAATAACCGGGAGTTTAAAAACAATGTGAAGGTGAATCTTGACAAAGTAATTGCTCTTTCGCTGGAAACATTTTCTGAAGCTGCCCAGATACGTGGCATAACAATAGTGCGACAGACTGAGCTGGTTATCATCGACATGGATAGTGGCCTTGCTGAAATTATGATTAATAATCTCATTAAAAATGCAGTAAAATACAATGTTGAAAATGGATATATTTCCATTTCACTGAATTCAAAAAAGCTTGAAATAAAAAACAGCGGACGCCCGCATAGTGGTAATCCGGATAGACTTCTTGAACGTTTTGCACGTGGTGACGATGGAAATCTTGGAATCGGGCTGGCAATCGTTAAACAGATCTGTGAGGTATGCCATTTCTCGCTATCATATTCAATATCAGATGATTGTAATCATATTTTAACCGTCTGCTTTCAATCTTCAGGTAATACTTACTGAGATGATGTAACGTATCTATTTAATTTAAATCCTTGATTTTCAACTTTTAGGGGATTCTCCAGAATTTCTCCAGAATTGATGGTTATATTAAATATGTTACTCAGTATTTCGTACTATTGCAGCTATTATCATCGTTGAAAATGTATTTTTTAAGGTGATTTAATTAAGTACGTCACCTGCATTTTAAACGTTTTAAAGAGACTGGTCGCGACCTGTCCCTACTTTACACATTGAATGGAATACTTTTATGAAACGATTAATGCTTTTGTTATCAGGTTCCGGAATACTGCTTGCGCTTATGGTGCTATTTCCCGGAAACAGGTTCATAAGCTTATCTGGTAGTGCTGATGCAAAAGATGCTGTAAGCACCGGTAGCGAACTTTTGAAATCTGTTTCGCACGTAAGCATACCGGCAGATATTAGAAATATCATAACCAGTCCGGGTATTGTGTCGACACCGATTGAAGCATCCGGGATTACCTATGTTGAAACTATGAAATCTTTTTTACTTGTAAGTGATGATACCGAAGATAAACGACCCGATATTTTTGTGATGGATACAACAGGGCGGATAACTGCCAGGCAGACAATAAAGGGTATTGACAAAATTAATGATATGGAATCTGTATTCCATGCAGGATCGGATATTTTTTATACGCTTACATCACAAAGCTACAATAAAAACGGTAAACAGCCGTTGTCAAGAACGTTATTTGTCCGTTTTAATAACAAGGGCAGTTCTTTTGAACAAACAGGAAGTATCAGTCTTGTTACGATGCTTCTTGAAGCAGCTTCCACTTCGAAAAAAGATAAATGGGCCCAATTTATTTTCAGGAGCAGTAACGATCGATCTATTGACATTGAGGGTATGGCCATATACAACGATACACTGCTGCTTGGTTTCAAAGATCCAAAGCTTGATAACCGTGCTGTAATTCTTGCGGTGGCGAATTTTAACACAATGTTCAGCAGCGGAAAAATTGCTTCAAATCAGGTATCTGTATGGCGTACGCTGCCACTATTCGATAAGTCAAGCAGCACATTCTGCGGTATTTCAGATCTTGCTGTTCATGGTGATCAGATCTACGGAGTATCAACCGGAGTATCATCAAAAAGCGGGATTGATGAAGACATCGGTTTATTCTGGAAATATTCCCCATCAACGGATTCACTTGTAATCATACGGAATTTTAAGGGGCTGAAACCTGAAGGTATCACGGTTTATGGTAATCCATTGCACTACTGTATTGTATTTGATAATGGAACAAAACGCCCATCACAATTTCTGAGAGGAAAGGTTGTTCTCTGATGTTTAAACGTAACTACTTCGGTTTTAAGAAACCAGTTTGCTTAATTGTCTCATCGTTAATCACCATTATGTCCATAGGATGTACTAATGACCCGGTGACAGGGAATAATGATGTCAATCAGGATTTGCGTTCATTAATTTTAACAGAGATTCACTATCATCCGCTTGAACACGAGAGTATCATAGATGATAGCCTTGAGTTTCTGGAAATTAAGAATACCGGAACAGTATCACTGGATCTTTCCACCCTTTATTTCAGCCAGGGTATTGATTTCTCTTTTCCATCCGGTAGTACGCTTGCACCCAATGATTTTTTTGTTATTGCTTCAAATAAAAACGCATTTGCCGTACGATATGGGTTTGAACCGGATGACGAATATTTGGGTCAGCTTAAAAACAGCGGAGAAGAAATTGAGCTTAAAGACAGAGCTTCATCGGCGATTATTTTTTCTATCGCTTATTCAGACTCAGGTTCATGGCCCGGTTCTGCTGACGGTGATGGGTATTCCCTTGTCCCGAAAAATCCACAAACAAAGACAACTGACGCCAGTTCTGAAGCGTGGCGTGCATCAACAAAACTGCATGGCTCACCAGGTGCCGATGATGTACTTAAAGCTGTTGATTCGACGCTGTTCAACCTGAGAATTACAGAGATTCATTATCATCCCAATCACGCTGACACTGCTATTCAGGACAGCCTTGAATTTATAGAACTGAAAAATGTGGGCACAATGGAACTCGATTTGAGTGGTGTCGCTATTGACAGTGCGATAGAGTATAAATTTGATGCTGGTGTTAAACTTGCTCCCGGAAATTTCGTCGTACTTGCGTCAAGCACAGAATGGTTTAAAAAACAGTATGGCTTTGATGCATTCGACGACTACAAAGGGCAGTTGAAAAACAGTACAGAAACTATCGTAATTAAAGATAAAAAAGCAGATGTGACACTTTTGTCAATCACCTACGCTGACGGCAACCCCTGGCCGAAAGAACCCGATGGTGAAGGACCATCCCTTGTACCGATGCATGCAAATCCTGCTGCTGATGAACAGAACTCACCGGCCGCGTGGCGTGCTTCGTTTAATGACAACGGATCTCCAGGCAGGGATGATCCGGAAGCGATACTTATTAATGAAATACTTCCACACACCGATCCTCCGCAACTTGATGCAATCGAACTCTATAATCCGGGTACGGCAGATGTGGATCTCGGAGGATGGTTTCTTTCTGATGATATCAGTATTCCTGCTAAATACACAATACCAGAGGGAACAATTATTAAAGCCGGAGGATACAAGGTATTTACAGAAAACGATTTCAATGAGAATTCAAACGGCATAGCATTTAAATTAAGTGAAAACGGCGAGGAGGTAATTCTCTCTGCAGATACGACTGGAAATGCCGGTTATAGTCATGTTGTTAAGTTCGGAGCGCTTGAACTCGGAGTATCGTATGGTCGCTATATTGTTCCGTCAACGGGTAATGAACTGTTTGCTCCACTTGCCAATGTAACACTTGACAGTAAAAATTCAGATCCGCTCGTTGGATCACTGGTAATAAGTGAAATACTGTTCAAGTCTGCCGATGAGGATGTATCATTTATTGAAGTAACAAATGCCGGTAATCAGGAAGTCACTCTCTACGATTCGAAATACCCGGACAATACATGGCGTGTTCAGATTGACACAATGTTTGTTCAGCTTCCAAAAGAGAAATCTATCAAGGCAGGTGAATCAATTATTCTTTTGTCGGGTTCTCTGTCTGTCGAAGAATTCAGAGACAAATATCCGGCATCTGCAGATGTACAGATTTTTTCTGCAAATACAGCAGCTTTTTCTTCGGATCGCTCACTTAAGGTCGAACTTGAAAAGCCAATGGAACTTGACAAAGATGCTGTTTCAGATAAAGTGGAGTACATGGAATATGACAAAGTTTCATATAAAAATGAATCTCCATGGCCGGCGTTAACAGGTAGCAATAGTCGGGTGTCGCTTACAAGAATTGCACATAATAAATTCGGCAATGATCCATCAAACTGGAAATCAGCGGCACCATCACCCGGTAATTGAATGAACAAATCAATATGAATGTAGTAGTGACAGATCGCGATCTGTCACTACTACATTGGATACCGTTTAATAATACAATGGCAGCGTCGCTACGTCGCCTCAACTTCACTCGGCAATCTGTTCTTATTGTGAAGCTTCGGAAGTAAAATGATTGTTTGTTTCATATTCCTATCATGTAAATCATGCCAATCATATAAATCAAGGTTCAGACAATCTTCACACCATAAGGCAAATCAACCCGGCAATAATACCGCAAAAGGGTAGAAGCCGCTTACGGAAGTTGCCTTCATGGAAAATAAGAAATCCACCGATAAACGAAATGAGAACATTGGTTCTCCGGATTGATGACACCACGGCAAGCTTTGCATCAGGATCCGAAAGCGCTGTCATGTAAAATATGTCGGCAGCAACAAGCAGTACCCCGACCATCACAATAGAATGTCTGAATATCAGAGGTGTCGATTTTTCCCGTTGAGGATACCATAGTACAAGCGTTATAATGCCGTAGATTACTGACAAATAAAAAAGAAACCAGCAAAGTACGAATAGTGGCGGTAACCCTTTGGTCTGAAGCAGATACTTGTCAAATCCGGCGCTTATTGCACCGGTTACTGCAGCAAGAATCATAAAAATAATCCAGATCACCGGGGCCTTCTTTCTGGTATCACCCTTTGATTTCTGCGAGTAGATCAGATAGGAGGTCAGGATCAGTACGATTCCTGCCCATTGCACCATTGCAGGACGTTCTCCGAAAAGTGTCACTGCACCCAATACGGTAAATAATGGAGCTGTGGCACGAAGTGGCGTGGCGATCGAGATCGGCAGGTGTTTTAACCCGAAATAGGAGAGCATCCATGATGTACCGACTATGAGTGATTTACAAAAGATCAGCAGATGCATCAAAATTGTCTGAGGAGCAATATATACATGCCACGATTGCGCAAGCTCCCGGTTAATCCACGAGAGCACAATTAACGGCATCGTGCAAACAACGCCTGTTGCCGTCGTGAGAAAAAGCACTGGAATTACTGCATTGCGGTTTACCGCATGCTTTTTGCTGACATCATAAATACCAAGAAAAACTGCTGAACAACAACTTAACAGAAGCCACATGCTGATTTGAATCATTTGTTAAACAGTATCGCCTTGCTGATTTTATCTGCGCTTTCATCATTGTTAAGGTGCCTGACCAGTTCTATCGCAAAGTCAAGTGCGGTTCCGACACCTCTGCTGGTTATAATTGTTCTGTCAACAACGACCGGCTCTTCGACAACTATGGCGTTTCCCAGACGTTCTTCAACTCCCGGGTAGCATGTTGCTTTGTATCCGTCAAGAATACCTGCTTCTGCAAGCACAGATGGACCTGCGCAGATAGCTCCCAGGAGGAGTCCTTTTGTATGAGCGTCCTTGACAATCTTAAGTACTTCGGGAGATTTGATCAGGTTGGTTGTTCCCGGCTGTCCTCCGGCAAGAATGATACCATCATAACTATCTTTGAAATCCGCAAGCAGATGGTCAGCTCTGATTCTGATATCATGGGCTCCTTTTATTTCAAATGATTTTAATCCAAGTATCGTGACCTGTATATGAGCCCTGCGCAAAATGTCAATAAATGTCACTGCTTCAATCTCTTCAAAGCCTTCAGCAAGAATTGTAATTACATGTTTCATGATGATGTGTACTCCTTAAAAATTGATTGTATAAATCATTTTAGTTGTATCTGGACTGAGTGCATAGTGTAACATTGAATTTAATATATGTGTATTAGTTTTTTCTGCTCTGATTTTTTCCTTATGTTTATTGTTCCTGTTAACAAAAAGAATACCGGATGTTACAGGCAGAAGCAGCGTTACTTTTCTGAGACCGGTTGCATTGATTGTCAGTGTATCATCATCAAGTTTCCACGTATAACTGCGGATAGCGCTGACATCATCAAAATGGTAATCAATACAATTATCCGGACGATTTTGTACACCCGGAGTGAAAACCCACGATCCATTTAGTAACGTTTTCCTGTTCCAGGAACGAAGTATGCTGCATAGGGCACCGAGTTCTTTATCTTTGTAATCAAAACCATGTGCTTCACCGGTGTGAATGCTGCGTGTAATATTCACACCCTGTCCTTGCATATAGTCAAGAAAACCGGTAACGATATCAAGTGGATATAACTGATCGTTCCCCCCGTTTATGCTGTATATGGGGCGCTGAGCAATGTTGACCGGAGTGAGATCAACCCCTGCTGACGGTACAATTCCACCATAGCCGCTGATTGCAATAAATCCCGCGAATGGTCCATTAATACAATTAGATGCAGCCCAGCATCCGGCAGCACCATCAGAGACCCCCGCCAGAAATACCTTTGATTCATCAACAGGGTAGTGAAGTTTCATATAACGGACTGTTTGAAGAATTCTGTAAAGACCACAGCTGCTCCACCAGCGGGTCGTGCGGTTTGCTGATGGGCTTGCGAGAAAAAGTGGCATACTGTCAATTAGCCCGGAGAGCATTTCATAGGCTTTTTCACCTTTGTTGTTGACTGTAACACCGGTTCCTCCATGAAGGTAAACAACAAGTGGATATTTTTTATCAGTAGTGAATGCATCAGGAGTCTTGAAACCGAGAATCCAGCGGCTTCCTGATGAATCAACGAGTGTGTCGGTAAATGCACCACTCTGTAAAGATCGGCAGGAATCAAGCATCGCATCGATTGATAAGATGTTGTATCCGGCAAGTTCTGATGTTCCTGCTGCGGTTGGATTGAGATACCAGTTCTTTACTGCTGATACCGAAAGCGGTGCTGGCGGTTTATCACATGATGTAAAGAAAATACACAATAGTGAAAGTATAAGAGAATGATTGTTTAATATATGCATAAGCTACAGGGCGGGGTTAGGTGCGGATCACTATCTACATGGTTGTGAGATCTTCAATGGTTTTTACGGTTTTAACAATTTTGTCAATTCCTACTATTGAAAGAATTGCCTCAATATCAGGAGCAAGACCAAACAGAATCACTTTACCGCTCTTCTCTGAACATCTGCGGTGAAAATTCAATAAAATGGTAATGGCACTTGAGTCAAGATAGGTCGTTTTGCTGAGATCAATGCCGATTTTTATATCTGAATCTCCAATGAAAGCATTGAAAAAAGTTTTGACATGAAGAATATTCTGAACTGTAAAACGTCCGGAAATGCTGATAATTATCCAGTCGTTCCAGGCACTTTTATGTATCAAATCCTCAGCTTGAATTTTTTCCATAGTATGATAGAAATAAATAAAAAAAACATAAACTGCAACATAAATAATACAAAAATGACCAGGCAGCTCCTGCACCATGACATTTCATCTTCTAATTCATCCGGCGAAAACAGGTTTCAACAAATGCCTGCCGTCCGTATGAATATGTTTTCCTTGAAGCAGATATGCCAGAAAATATTGGTAATTTCAATTCACCGGAGTATGTTTCCGGCAGATGTGCCTTGTGTATACACACCTGTTGGTATTTGTGCAAACGGGTTTTAATTGAATCAGAAAGCTCATTCATATCTACGAATGTGTACGATATCGAGGATACTCTGAATGGTGCCATCAATTGTGACCTGTCGGGGAGTCTTTTGCGCGTAGTGTTGGCATAAATAACTTTTGTCAGTGATGCGAATCTTTGATGGCGCTTCCATGAAGTGAAAATCCTTTGCCAGCGAAGATCTGATTTTGAATGGTTTGCTACATACAATGTGATAGTTCCATGTTCATCCCGCAGTGCAGTCATTTCGGCATCATCGAGATCAAATTTGCTCATGACAAGACAGTTACTTTTCTGTACAATGATCCATTCGACACCGGTACAGCATGAGAGTAAAATCAATAAAAGTACTGTTAATTGTAAACGTATTCTCTTTACTGCCCCTGCGATCAGTATCGTCCCGGCTGCAAAAAGAACCGTCAATAAAGGGGATAATGATGACAGCGATATGCTGCTGAAGGGTAGTATTGTTGATATTTCGGCACATTTTACAAGTATGTCAAAAAACCAGGCACTGGCACTGATACAGAGCGGAACCACCCACGGCACTATCAGGGATGAGATAATCGAAGTGAAAAAGAGCCACATCGAACAGGACATCGCGGGGACAGCGACAATATTTGAGAATAAGCCGAGTACCGAAATCGTTCCGAAATGGTAAAGCAACACCGGCAACGTGCTCAACGTTCCGGCAAGTGATACATTAAACGACATGGCAAGCCTTGATACAAGGAAATCAAGATGTTTGTTTTTCACTGATGGCTTACAGGCATCAAAAACCGGGCAGAGCAACAGTATGCCGAGCGTTGCCGCAAATGACAACTGAAATCCTGCCTGGAAAAGACTGTCAGGTGAGATACACAACCAGACAGTTCCCGCGATTCCAAGCGCCTGGATTGTGTAATTCTTTTTTTGTAAAACATATGCCAGGATAAAGATCGTGCTCATGATTGTTGCGCGGAAAAGGCATGGAATAAATCCTATGAAAAGCTGGTAACTCCATAATACACCAAGGGCGATACCGTGACGAATAACAGGAGGAATCGGAATGGCATTAAGAAAAAAGTAACACATTGCAAGGAGCATTGCCGCGTGAAGTCCTGATATTGATAGAATGTGATATGTTCCGGAGTCGCGAAAAACATCTTTAAGGTAGGAGGATAGGTATTGTGTTTCACCCAGAAATACAGCGTATAGTATCGCCCGGTGATCCTGATTAGTAAATTTGTTTATTATCGAACTGACCGATGCCCGGAAACCGGATGAAAGAGATGCATTTAATGAGGTTCTGGTTGCGATATTTAATATTGTGTCAATTTTAAATGATGCCATAATTCCGTTTGACTGCAGATACCGGTATTCATCAAATTCATAAGCGTTTCGTTGTCGTCCGGGAAGTCGTATCGTTCCGAGAATATCAAGTGATGCTCCCTGTGGTACACGAACGCTACTGATACATTGGACTACTTTGTTGTTAAACTCCCTGATTGGGGGAGTTGTTGAATCAATCCTGAAAAGAAATCGAATATTATCAGAATTGGGCAGTGATGGTGAAAGGGCTGCTCCGTGAATTGTAACAGGATTGCTCCGTGTGCGCTCCACAATCTTGTAGAGATTATCGCTCTTGATCATGTAAAGCGGATAAAGTAACGCACCACTTATTACGAAAAGTATTTGCCGGGCAATATTATTTTTCAGAAACAGTGCCAGTGTAAGCGAAATAGTTGCAGTCAATTTTAAAATAATGTAGAATGAAGTGTATGTTTCTGAGTAATTAATTAAATGATTTACAAAAAAACCTGATAGAAATATTCCCAATGATAAAGCGCACCAGCTCAGGAGTGCGGGAAAACGTAACCAGAGCAGAATATCAGGTAACAGCGTTTTAATAGTCTGGAAATAATTTCCGGTGAAATTCATAATCCAAATCCTCTATAAGCAGGTGAAGTATAATGCAGCAACAATCCGGTTCGAAAAAAGCAACAATTCTTGTGGTTGATGATGAGTATGAAATCCGGGAGATGATCTCGGATTATCTCAGAGATGAAGAAGGATATACAGTGTTCGATGCGGAGAGTGGCGCAAAGGCTCTTGAGATTCTTGCTAATAATACCCATGTCGATATGGTACTCTCTGATATCAATATGCCGGAAATGAAGGGTTTTGATCTTCTCAGGGAAGTGAAGGAGCGTTATCCTTCTATCAAGCGGATCCTCATTACAGCATACAATGTTGAAGACTATTTGGAATTAGCTTTAAAATATGATATCGGTAATATCTTTGTAAAGACAACTCCGTTTAATTTTAACGAATTGTCATCAGCGCTCGAAAAATTACTTAATAATGACATTTTCGGTCTGAAACAACATTTCAAATCCAGTGTTAAAATGTCTCAGTATAAAATAACGACATCAAAGAATCTCGATAAGGATGCCGAAAAAATCACCAATTTCATTGGGGAAAAGGAGCGAGCCCATCGCCTTGAACTGGTTCTTGTGGAACTTTTAACAAATGCGATTTTTTATGGTATCCGTAATGAAGCACCTGATAGAAAAGAGCTATGGGCGCATGATTTTGTTTTACCTGATGAACAGGCAATAATTGTGACCGTCGCGAGTGATTCGGAAAAGTATGCAATATCTGTCTGTGACCACGGCGGGCGTCTTAAGAAAAGTGACATGCTCTACTGGCTCAACCGGCAGGCATCACGGGATAGAAACGGTTTACCACTGGGTATTTATGACACTCATGGAAGAGGATTGTTCATTGCACGCAAATATATAGACCGTCTAATTGTAAATATTGATCAGAAACGTAAGACAGAGATCATTATCATTAATTATTTTGAGAACACATACAAAGGATACAAACCTCTTTATATAAACGAGATATGATTTTTAACTGTACCGTGCCTCTCAATTGTAAACTACATCAGCTGCTTGCTGAATATCTGGCACAACGCTTTACCTATTTCTCACGTGAACAATGGATAGAAAAAATCAGTGATGGCAGGGTTATGCTGAATAATAAACCTGCAATAACTGACTCGCTTGTGATTGGCGGCGATACAATTTCCTATGATGCCGGTGAATTTGATGAACCGGCATGTAATCTTGATTATTCTATTATATATGAGGATGCATGGTTTCTTGGTGTTAACAAGCCGGGAAATCTGCTGGTACATCGTGCTGGAAGATCGTTTCGGAATAATCTGATCTATCAGCTCCGTTATGTGCATACTCCTGTATATCCTGATATTCATGCTACCCACAGGCTTGACAGAGATACATCCGGGGTGGTTCTCTGTGCGAAAACTACCGATGCTCGTGCTGAAGCCGGCAGATTGTTTGAAATGTGTGCTGTTGAAAAGAAATATGCTGCGATTGTTCATGGCGTTGTTTCCGGGTCGATAAAAAGGATTGAACTGCCAATTGCTAAGGATGCTGCTTCACGATTCTCATTTAAGCATTGCGTTTGTGAACATGGTAAGGATGCTGTCACACTGGTTGATAACTGTATAGATCTTCATAATGGATACTCTCTTGTTTATCTCACACCCCTGACTGGAAGAACGCATCAGATACGGGTTCACTGTAAAGCGATCGGGCACCCACTGGTAGGTGATATGCTCTATACTCTTCCTGAGGATGAGTTTGAGATCTGGCTCGAAAACAGGGACAACTACAAGGGTAAAATAGATTTTTACCGTCATGCACTCCATTGCGCCTCAATAGGTTTTAAACATCCTTTTACAAACAATTACTGTACGATAAGGGCTGGTCTACCGCAGGATATGCTGGAACTGGGTGGAATTGATCCGGATTTTGAAACAGAAGTACCGGTTACGGCTTAATGGCAGCGAATGTTAATGAATAGCGTACATCTGACGGTTCATTAATCAACTATGTTATTCCGGAATTAACAATTAACAGTAGTTTTCTAAATGCGAAATTATATAACGGGTAGAAAACAGGGTCTTTTCAGACCCCGTTTTTGCAAGTTATTTTTTCTTTTTTGCTTTAGCTGGAGCTGGTTTTGCTGCCGGTGCACCTGCGATAGCATCTTTCGCTGCTTTCGCAACACGGAATTTTACCACTTTCTTAGCAGGAATTTTGATCTGCTCGCCAGTGGCTGGATTCCGACCCATTCTGGCTTTACGCTGTACAAGTACGAGCTTGCCAAGTCCTGGGACTGTGAAACCATTTTTAGCTTCTTTGTAAGCTAAAGCTGCCAGGTCGTCGAGAAAAGACTTAACCTGTTTTTTCGGAAGCTCTGAACTCTCAGCAAGCTTCGCGACGATCTGAGATTGCGTTAGGCTCTTTGTTGCCATGCGCTCTCCTTTTGTTAAGACAAAGTGGAAAAGAATTAATACATTTATGAAAGAATTATAAATAAATGCATTACATCTGTCCAG
>CAYMGX010000106.1:0-13922 GCA_964390065.1 uncultured Fibrobacter sp.
AGAAAATCACATATTATTGTTAGCGTTTTGTTAGCAGATCATTAGAATACTGTTTTCGTTTATTATTGACCTATCAGTCATCAAAATCATCATCATCGTCTTCGTCTCCTTCATCATCATCATCATCATCGTCGTCGTCATCCCTGTTCCATTCCCTGATCATAATGTTTCCTTTCGAAGAATGAACTATCCTTTACACTTAGTTTTCTCTTATATTTAGAATCATTTTCCAAAGTTTGCAGATAATGAGTGCATTTGGAAATAACCGGACACCTATTGTCAATGTCCAAAAGCAGTCTTAATCCGGATTCTGAGCAAGCGTTTCCTTCTGATACTGTTAATTATTTTGTTAAGATAAGAACCGGTACTTGTTTTCAGAGCAGAAATGAGATTTGATCGATTTTTCTTTATTTCAAAACTTTTTCTGCAAAGTTCTTCCAGTTGATTCATCACTGCCGGATCTTCTTTTATTTTAACCAAAAGACGTTCAATTTCCATTACAGACGCAGTGTTAGATTCATTAAAGTAGAGATAGTTGCTCTCATACTCTTCGGCATCCGGTGCACCATCTGAGAAGTATAGGTATGCCATAAATTCCTCCTGTGTTTTATTTACACTTATAAGATAGTCTTTAATTATGAGGAGGTTATTCTTTGTTTGTTAGGAATTGGTTAGGTAACGCAACCATATAACGACGACTTTTTCAAAACTTCCTCCCTTTTGAAATATTCATCGCCCATCAATCCATTAATTGGAGGAATTATTGCTTTTACAATAACAGTTGTTTATTGATAGATCTCGTATACAAAACAAGTACAACCTATACAAAAAGCAATATTTTATTTCTGAATCGTGGCGTAAATGGTCTTTAGTACATTGACCATTATTACCACGTTACGCAGCGCATTTTTCTTTTAGCAGTCCATACAACAGTTTTTTGATTTCTTTCTAATCAAAAATACTCCGGCAAATCCAATTATTCCCACACCAAAAAGTACCATAGAAGATGGCTCTGGAACAGCCTGAACACTACTATTTTGAATAACAGCACTGATTTCATCTCCGAAGTAATTTCCAAGAGTAATGTTGAATAGTCCAAGTGCACTTGTACCCTCATGTACAGCATTAAAAGCAACATCTGCTATCTTGAATGTATTCGGCTGATTGTAAAAATTATCGAGAAGAGAGACGCTGCTTATGTTTACAACTCCCTCTTTTGTTAATCCAGCGCTGAGATCAAGTGCACGATTATCTGAAATACTTCCAAGTTCATTTGCCAATCGGTATTCCTGAAACTGCAGGATTGATGGATCATACTGTAAATTAAGATCAAAAGCTCCAATCATTTCATTTACTCCGGAATCTTCGATCATTATATCAACGCTGAACCTGCTTCCAATTATTACTTCAGATGAAGATGGTTTAATACTTATGACTGCAGCAAATGAAGGTAGAGTGATAAGTGACAGAATAATAATCAGGTTCTTTATATGGTTCATACTGAATTTAATTGTGTTCATGGTAATCGTCCTTTGCTTGAAAATTAAGTTTGTAATCCAAAAAAGTTATTGTATTGTGCGTATAAGCGAGAGTTTACGAACGTCAAGAATGGTTATTTTGCCATCATTGTCAAGATCTGCTGATGGCCGTATAGAAGCTGGCTTGTTTTTCAATGAAGCAACAATCTGAATGTCATCATTGTCAATATCATTATCCCCATCCTGATCACCATCGGCACTTTTTATAATTGCGAAATCGCCATCATGGTCAACCACAGCCCAGACTGTATGTGTCACCGGATCAATGCCGTAGGTACCAAGGCCGAACGATGGTCTGTATGGACCAATTACAAAAAGAGATACACTACTGCCATTGTTACTGTTTACTGTTTTATTCCAGTTTCCAACTGAATCTTTACTGTAAATTGACAGTGGGCCACTAATCGAAGTATCATAGGACATTGAAAGAACATAGGTATCACATTTTTTACTTCCAATAACATCCCGCATACCCCACAGGGTAAGAAGATCACTTTTAACACCTGCCGAAATATCAATGTCGCTTCGGGTTTCCCATCCTGTGTTTATATCCTGAACTGTGGTGCGGCCATCATATAATGTATTACTTGTCATATTTGTTCCGTTAATAATCGCGACCTGCGTTTTCTGTGAATTAGTAATTTTGCATGTATCCTTTACTATAGTAAGATTTTCACCGGGGTTAACGATAAATTTTTTACCATTAAGACTATATCCAAATGTCTCACGTTTAACAAAAGAAAGCCGGGGGGTAGACTTGAGATCACAGTCTACAGTCGATTCCCATGAACTGCTGCAGCTGTTAAGGGATGAGTAATAGTCAACACTTACTTTCGGACCATCAACGGTAACAATATAATATCCCACAGTGTAAAGTTCTTGCTCAACAGGCAGTTCTCTTGGCGGTGTGTTGTATCGTGCATCATTGGTAGGAATCAGTGGTGTATAAAATTTATAACTGTTCGATGCACATATCATCTGATTTACATAACAACTGTTGTCCGGACTGAAAACAATGGATCGGTGATGTATGTGATCATGCCCACTAATACTGTAACGAACACCATTATCGTAGAGTGATTTAAAAAAAGAATTCTGTGCATTTACATTTGATGCCGGATTGCTTCCAAAAAGCATATCGGCATGGTTCTGACCAATAAGGTTTTTATGCGAGAATACAAAAGCATGTGTACCATCATTTCTTCCGGATAAGGTAGAATTAATCCATTCCTGTTGATCGATTATGTTATCATTTACATTTAACCCACTATTGTCTTTACGTATGAATTGATCAAGCATGACAATGCGGGCATTATTGTAATCGAATGAATAACTCAGACAACCTGGATCAGATGATGAACTCTGGAAATTTGTTGCACCAAAGCCATTGACATTGCCATATGTTTGTGGAAATACATATGAGAAATAATTTGCAGCATCAAGGCCTGATTCATGATTACCCCGCAGAGGGAAAAAACCTATTCCTTCATTGAGCAGCTCATCTGCCGCTTCAGCACGTGTATCAAATGCTGAAGAGCTGTATTTATCAACAAGATCACCAACCTGCACAACAAACTTTACATTGTGAGTTATAAACTCCTTATTAATCTGTTTTATTATTCCAACAGCAACCGTATTTGGATTTTCTCCATCGGCATTACTTTTCCACTGCGTATCACCCATAATACCGAATTTCCACGGTTCTGCAGAAAGATGGGATGTCAACGTAACCAGTGCGGCAGTGCAACAACAGAATATTTTCAGATACCTTTGTTTTGCCATTTTCAATTGCTCCTTTTGTCATGTTTATTAAAAGAAGTTCTGAACACCACGTTCGGAACAATTTAAAAATCAGCTATTACTGTTAGAGAATTATGTGCCGTGCATTTAAAGATAGTAAGGAATGGTTGAAAGACAAGCTCAGGATATTGACAGTGTAGCAATTTCATAATCGAATGGCCGGTCAAATACACCCATCTTATAAACTTTACTTAAAAACAAATCCATAAGAATACAAGATTGTCTTATACTGCTACAAATTTAAAACATTCTTCAGGTTAACATGAGAGTTACAATAGACTCAGAAATTGCCCGGTTATACTATAAAATCATCTATCCGGTATATGCGGTTCAAACACAGTACGACGGTTTCTTTTCTCACTCTGTATAGCATAGCAAGCTTTACTATATAGCACATCCTGTGCCCTCTTTGGCTTGCGTTTACCTGGTTTACAACGGACATACATGCCATCTGGATTCAGTATCCAGGCATTACAATTATCGCTAAAATAAATATCCAGCAGTTCTGAAAGCTTTTTTTTAGCAGCAGGATTTTCTACAGGAACCATCAGCTCTATTCTCTTGTCAAGATTTCGTGGCTTCCAGTCTGCAGTTGACATATAAATAATGTTATCACCACCGTGACAAAACTGGAATATTCTGGCATGTTCAAGATATCTGTCCACAATGCTTATCACGGTAATATTGTCACTAATACCTTTTACTCCCGGTTTTAGACAACAGATGCCACGAATATTAAGCTCAATTTTAACACCACTTTTAGATGCTTTATAAAGCATTTCGATGATACCGGAGTCTACAAGTGAATTCATCTTTGCCCTGATAAAGGCATCATGCCCCTGTTTTTTACGTTCACTCTCGTTTTCGATCAGTTCGATCAGTTTTTCACGTAGTCCAACAGGCGCCATTTCAATACATTTAAACTGGAGTGGTTGAGAGTATCCGGTTATTGCATTAAAGAAAGCACTCGTGTCTACTCCCAGCGCATCATTACAGGTGAGATAAGATACATCACTATACATATGAGCTGTTAATTCGTTATAATTGCCGGTTCCGAAATGCATATATCGTACAAGCCCCTCATTCTCCCTTCGAATAACAAGACAAACCTTTGCATGTGTTTTAAGCCCTCTAACGCCATAAACCACCTGCACGCCACTATCCTCAAGATCATGTGCCCACTCAATATTTCTCTCTTCGTCAAACCGTGCTTTCAGCTCTACAAGTGCTGTGACATTCTTTCCTTTTTCAGCCGCTCTCTTTAATGCATCGACAATCGGACTGTTTTTACTTGTTCTGTAGAGTATCTGCTTGATAATCACAACATCCGGATCATCCGCAGCTTCTTCAATAAAACGCAGTACCGGTTCAAAACTTTCATAAGGATGAATCAGTAGAATTGACTTATTAGCAATTACATCAAACATAGTCTTACCCGGCGGTATATCAGGTGATTGCTGTGCTACCTGAGCTTTATATCTTAGCAGAGTCCCGCTTTTAAAATCAACCATTTTCATAAATGCCGACAATTCTATCGGACCATCAAGCAGATATGTTCTTGCGTTATCGACTTTCAAATAGGAATGCAAAAATTTTTTAGACGTTGATGAAATATCTGAGGTTGTTTCAAGACGCACACACTCACTTCGTTTCCGCGCATCAACCACCTCTTCCATTTCGGCAAGCAGATCACTTGCATTATCCTCACTTACACTTACACTTACATCTGCATTACGTGTTATTCTGAATGGTACACATTCAAGAATTGTTTCTCCTGAAAAAAGTTTCTCTACAAAATGAGCAATAAGTTCTTCAACAAGCATAAATTGTATTCCCGATGCTGACGGTACCTTTATAAATCTACCGATTGATCTGGGCATAGAGACAACTGCAAATTTAGAAATCGTTGCAGTCTTTTTTAATCTGACAAGCAGATTAAGCGTATTATTAAAGATAAGCATCGGCTCGAACCGCCCGCAGAGTGACACAGGAGAAAGTAATGGAAAAAGTTCATTTGTAAAGAATGCAGTAATATAATCAATCTGTTCATTATCCAGTTCTTTTATATCGATACGAATGATCTCATTCTTTTTCAATAAAGGATCAAACACATCATTGTAGATGCGATACTGTTCATCAATCATCCTGCGGACTCTTAAATCTATCGCAGTGATTTGTTCTGATGGCGTTAAACCGGTGTTATCCTGTTGCTCCACACCTTCGCGAATTAACTGAAGCAGTCCGCCGATTCTGACCATAAAAAATTCATCAAGATTCGAGGCTGAAATAGCAAGGAATTTTACACGTTCCAATAACGGAACCTGAATATCCCGTGCCTGATCAAGTAAGCGTTCATTAAATTCAAGCCAGCTTAACTCTCTGTTTGTATAAATTTTATTAGTATTCTTCATATCCTATTCCAGAGATGACATTTTCTTTCTTAAAACGACTTTAATTCCATAAACATCTTCAAACATTGTGCCCTTGCTCTGAAGCGCAAGTTGTTCAAGAGAGATATCCTCAATATCGGGGATTGTTATAAGAAGCGAATCTTTCCTTTTACTGCATGTTATCTCTTTGATACGATGATTATTCGATCTGTCAAGAGCATCAGCAACCCTCAGAATTGCAGCAAGTTTTGCAATAATCAGCCTGCTCTCATGATCAAAGGACATATAATCTGCATGCTGCGGTTTTGGTGCGCTTCTGCGATGATACCGTGCAATCAAAGCAATAATCTGAATGTCCTTTCTGTTAAGACCAAAAAGTTCACTATTCTGGATCAGGTAATGAGAATGCTTATGATGGCTTCTGACACTGATATAGGATCCAATATCATGTAGTAATGATGTTATTTTTAGCAATAATTTATACCGGCTGCTCAGCAAGTGCTCTTTTTCGAGCGCGGTAAAAAGAAGTGAGGCAATTTCTGCAACATGTTGAGCATGAGTTTCATCAAAGGAATATTTCCTGCCCAACTCAAGCGCTGAATTAACAATCTGTGCAACATAATCATCAGTCCACCATTCGATCATTGCAATTTCTCTGAGCAACCCGTGGCGCATAGAGATATCACTGACAATCACACTCTTTAATTTATACTTTTCTGCAAGGTTAATATAAAACAGCAGTGATGGCCCAAGTGTTTCTGCATCATTAAACGCAATATGAAATCTGCTAACTATTTCATCAATAGTCAGATCCATTATTTCGGTAGTAAACTTTTTTACTAAATCAAGTGTAATCGTTACCGGATCAGACCCGTTCCAGTCAGGACAGATCTGGGAAGCCATCAGACGGGCATCACCACCGACTGTGATGATTGTCATTTTCCTTTTTTTTTCTATATCAAGTGCGATTAAATTGATCGTTCTTTCAATCTCGTTTTGCATCAGTTCTTTATGGCTTGATAGCGGTGCCCTGTATTCACCCAGCATCTCCCTTAACCGTAACACTCCAAGACGATACCACTTTGACAAAATAACATCACCTTTACGTAAGTGCAACAATTCAGTATTACCACCGCTCATCTCAGCAACAAGCACATCTGCTTCACACTTAAGGTCATGATATTCCATGTATGACCGGATGCTTAAGTAGGTCAGTCGTGATACATCAACATCATCAATTACTTCAATAGTAAATCCGGTCGCAATTTTCACTCTATCAAGAAACACATCCTTATTAAGTGCTTCACGGACAGCTGATGTTGCTACGATTTTTATCTGATCAAGTGATTCAATCTGATACTCTGCAAGTACTTTCTTGAAACTTTTCAGTGCCTGAACACATTCTTCAATACTTGAACGCAGAATCACTCCTTTTGTAAATGTATCACGGCCAAGTGAAATTGACTGCTGAAGTGTATCAAGTATCTCTATTTTTGAGTGTTCCCTGATTTGCGCAATCGCAAGGCGTACAGATGTTGTCCCTATGTCAATAGCAGCGATAATCCTGTTTCGATAAGTGTCTGTTTTTTTTCGAAACAGCATATTTTACTTCATCCCTTTTTGTGAGCTTGTCACAACGTCCGACCACTTTGCTGCCCCCATGACCGTTGCGTCATCAGCAAGTACCGCAGCAGTAACTTTTGTCAAAGGAAGCAGTGATGGCATTACCGATGCATTCATTGCCTTTTTTACTTCACTGACATAAAGATCCGGCATTGCTTCAACAAGCCCTCCGCCCAGTACAACCACCTCTGGAGCCAACAGATTAACAACACCGCCAATAGTTACTCCTAGCCTGTAGGCAGCCAGACGTACAATTTCGTCAATACTTTTATCACCAAGTTCAATTGCCTGTGCCAACGACTTACTTTTAATGCTACTAATATCCGTTCCACCAAGTTTTTGTAAATTAGGTGCATCACCCCTGAAAACAGCAATTGCAGCCTGTGCTGAAATTGCAAGTCTGCTTGCGATAGTCTCAAGACATCCATACCGCCCGCAGCCGCACTTATTTCCATTCTGTACTGCCGGGAAATGACCGATTTCCATGCATGAATTATTTTTGCCTGTGTATAGTATACCGTTGCAAACAAACCCGGCTCCAATACCGGTTCCTGGAAAGACTCCTAAAACACTGTACGCTTTCTGTCCTGCACCAAAGGAAAACTCACCGAACACACCCGCATCAACATCATTACAGATTGTAACAGGACATTTGAATTCTTTTTCGATCAGTTCTTTAATTGGAACATTTTTCCAGTTCAGATTCGGAGCCTCAAGAATTACGCCGTTCTTTAAATCAAGCGTTCCCGGTACTGCCATTCCAATACTTAACAAAGCAACATTGTCACCATCAACTTGTGATAGTGTACTTTTGATAACAGTGATTATACGCTCTACACTTACTTGTGATTCATCCTGAGCTCTGCTTTTCTTCCGTTCCCGACCAACAACCTGATAACTGTTGTCAATAGCTACCGCCATCATTTTTGTCCCGCCGAGATCAAAACCGATACGAATTGCTTTATTTATTGGTGCCATTTTATTCCTGTTTTTAATTGTTTCTGTAGTATGTAATATAGCTGTATAGTATTAGAAGATTGTTAGTGTTTAGTTAGAGAAATGTTAGAATCCAGATATTACAGGCCATGATACTGGTAACAAATTTGATGCTATTATCTTCAATCTACATTCAAATATTATCGTATATACATTATTTTATTGACATTTAAACTGTTCTGTTTGATAAAAGGTAATCCAGTAAGCGGGAGGCAGGTCGTGATACAGGCCAAACTCAACTCACTATTAATATAGTCCCTCATTGTCAATATTTTATTTTTTTTGATAAATTTTTCATTCTTTTGATAATATAACCACACTATTTATATCCGATGCACATTTTGATCTTAATTATGTATTGGCAACCTGACAATTCCTTGAAAAAGACAACGCATCTCCCCATATCTCCGGTTGCAGCCTCGCCTGCAATCTCCTATCAATAAATTCACGTTCCTGGATTGATGTGCCGCCGAATACCTTCTCATTGTGAAGTATTCCTACTGCTACTTTCACATCGCCACACCCGTTCCATTCGTGAGTAAAATCGATATAATCCTTTTGTCTGAATTCAATTTTCCTATAGCTTCCAATGCAAGCTGTAAGCTGAATATCGACGTTGGTTTTCATAAGGTTTTCATGTACAAATGCATTCACAGCATCAACACATGCTTGATCTGCATTAAGCCCGTGATTCAGTGCCACGGTTCCCATTGGTAAATCGACCTGTAGCTGCCATCCCTCCACGCCATTGTCTTCAAGAATCCTGAGCAGTTCCGGTAACTGACTGATATTGCGGTTGTGAATTCTCGTAACAGCGGACAAATGTACTTGTGTTTTCTTGATTGCTGCAAAAGCACTCATTATTCTTTCAAATGATCCCGACCTGCGAATTTCATCATGTGTTTCCTCAAGGCCATCAATACTGATCGCAATAGTGTTTATATTAGCCCTGGCAGCACGTAGTGCAACCGATTCATCAATATACCAGCCATTTGAAATCATGTTTGCTTTGACGCCATTAATATAAAGACGCAGTGCAATAAGATCCCAGTCCGGATGGGTTGTCGGTTCACCGCCTGATAGTGTAATCCTGCTGAATCCCATTTCACCTATCTGATCACAAAGCCTGAAAGCCTCAATAGTTGATAATTCGTCAGGATACGCAGATGTATATGCAGTACCACAATTTATGCAGCGCATGTTACATCCCATAGTGATTTTCCATACTGCTGACATCGGTTTATAGTTCATTTCCAGTACTCCTTCATTTTTTGGCCATAATAGTTGTTTGTCTGTGAAACAGGCACAGGAACACTGTGGTCATATTTTTACTGTATTAATTTCCGTTTTCACTGTTAGGCTAATGTTAGGCGTTTATTTATTTTTCTTTAAGAAGGTTATTACTCTTTACAAACTGTATCCTTCAGATATTAACAGAAACTTTTTTAACATTCTTTCAGTTTTTTATCTGTTATTTTTTTCCTTCTAATGAATCATTAACGCTATATAAAAGTTCTTATTTTTATTTCCGGTATTACTATCGAAACAACGGGCCAGGTTGAAATTATTGACTCTTTTATTCTAAAGTGCAAGCAGACAATATATAGTGGAAACCAGACATTACAAATCAAACGCTGAAATACAGATCAATTATTACCAGTAATAGTAGCCAATACATGCAATCCTCCAATGTTGTTAATTTAAGTTTGACATGTTGCAGTTGTGTCAAATTGCATAACCACCTTATATAAACTGGAATGCGATCGCGTTTTTTATTTTCACAGAAAAAATTGCACTGATACTAAATAATACGGAATCCCGTTTTTAGACAAATTTTCAATGCTCCCGACAAAATTCTACCGGAACAGATCAAAAAATCGTCCTTTTATACCTAAGAATACCCAAGAGAGAATGGCAAAAAAGTATCTTAGAAATTGGTACGTTTGAGTACTGATACAATTATTCAACAATAAACGGCGGAGAATCTTGGATATGGCATCTAAAAAAAAGAAAATATTTATTCTTGATACTAATGTCATGCTTCACGATAGTTCGTGCATCTATCAATTCGATGAACATGATATTATTATTCCGATTACGGTCCTTGAGGAGCTTGATCAGTTTAAAAAGGGTAATGAGACGCTGAATTATCATGCACGTGAAATTCTCCGTTCTCTTGACAGCATGACAGAGAACGGTTTATTCAATGGTGGTGTTCAGATCGGACCTAAAAAAGGTAAAATTTCGATACGTCTCGACCAATCGTTTCATAAAGATATTGCCTTAAGTTTTTTAAATACATTACCGGATCACAAAATTCTAAACATTGCCTATATAGTAAAAACCGAGCAGACATCCCGTGATGTAATTCTTGTTACTAAAGATGTCAATCTGCGGATGAAAGCTAAAGCAGTCGGAATTCTCGCCGAAGATTATACTACCGATCACGTAAAAAACATATCACTTCTTTATAAGGGATATGAACTCATTGAAGGCGTTGATGAAAGCGTAATACAGAGGATGTATTCGGATACAGCATCAACGGAGCTTCCTGCAAAAATCCAGACTGATCTGATCCAGAATCAGTATTTAATTCTAAAAAACGGTCGTCTTTCCGGGCTTGGACGATATGAGAAAAACGACAACCTTATTTATCGGATTGATAAGAAATCAGCTTATGGTATTGTCGGCCGTAATGCAGAACAGACCTTTGCGCTTGATGCTCTCATGAATGATGCAATTAAACTGGTTACTATTTCGGGAAAAGCTGGAACAGGAAAAACACTTCTTGCACTGGCTGCAGCACTCGAAAACAGAAAAAAGTACCGGCAGATTCTTATGGCGCGCCCGATCGTTCCATTAAGCAATAAGGATAGCGGATTTCTTCCCGGAGACATTCAGGCAAAACTAAACCCTTATATGCAGCCCCTTTTTGACAATCTCGGGGTTATTCAAAATCAGTATTCTGAAACTGATCCGAAGAACAATAAGATAAAAGAACTTCTTGACGAAAACAAACTGGTGATCGAACCACTTGCTTACATAAGGGGAAGAAGTCTTGTTAAAAAATATTTTATTGTCGATGAGGCGCAGAATCTTACACCGCATGAAGTAAAAACTATAATCACCAGAGCTGGTGAAGGGACTAAAATGGTTTTTACCGGAGATATACATCAGATCGATCACCCCTATCTTGACAGTTTGTCAAATGGCCTGAGTTATCTGATTGAGAAGATGCAGGGTCAATCCATCTACGCGCACCTGAATCTTGAGAAGGAAGAACGCTCGGAGCTTGCTGAGCTGGCAAGTAATATTTTGTAATATTTCATAGTGATGCAATCCCAAAAAGTCCGATCGGTAAGAATCTTGACTAAAATATTATAGAATTGTCCGGATTATTTTCAAAGCAGCATTAAGCAAAGTATCGGTCGTCGAGCGCAGCCCAGACAACCATTTTTATCTGTTTTACATTGTTCGCATTCGCTAATATGACCTCTCCTCAAGCGACAATTAGCTTGGCGTTGACATGTTGTGCAACCCACCCCAGCTCAAAAAAAGTGATCATGATGTTGCAAATATAGATGCCATTATCAGCAGAAGAGCATCAATCAGTTGGACAACGTATGGTCATACGGAAAAGGTGTGATTCGTTGCGTTGATGTATGGCAGAAAGAGTCAGCCATATTGAAATGATTGGATAAATTTAGCAGCCAAGTATTATTATTTTGTTAATTATCAGCCTGTTTTAGTAAAGCATGAGATAAGCCGGTCTTAACAACAATGACAAAAAAATACATCCTGAGCACTTTTCCAACAAAGAACTAACACAGGATCCCTTAAACTTGATCATTTACATTTTCATAGTCAGAAATACGCCTGAACTATTGCAATGACAATATAACAAAGTCCTAATAAAACACCAACGCGTCACTCACAACCTGAATATTTATTATAAGCATGCATGGCATTATTGCGTTCTAACTATCTACCAATTTTACTTTTAAGGAGTAGCTATGATTCGTACAACTGTTCTATCAGCAATTTCGGCTGTTATTCTGACAGCATCTGTCAGTGCAATGGCGACACCGAAAAACTGTCATGAAAAAGGTTTAGAAGGGTATGTAGCCGGTGATTTTCACACTCATACTAATCTCTCTGATGGTTCATATCCAGAATCACTGGTAACACAAAAAGCATTCGGGGATTTTGGTTTGAATTGGTTTGCAAATACAGATCACGGTGGCGGTTTCAATCGTAACCCTTATGGTTCATTCTGGGATACATTATCTTCAAAACCATATATTAAAGGTGTCATGAGTATTAGTGGTGGTCATCAGAATATGTGGCGATGGCAGTCACTTTTTGAATATTCATTTCCAATTGTTACAGAGCTAAGAGATCAATACCCGACAAAAAAAATTATACAGGGTTTTGAATGGAACTGTCCATCACATGAACATGCAAACATCGGTATCATTTCTAATGAAGGCAAATCGGTAAGTGACTTCGAATACCTCTTTGACCAGAATGATAATGATACAAGTCGAAATGTTGAGTTCGGGATTACTACTAAACAGAATAAGACACACGCTGATGCACTTGCCGGACTTACCTGGTTAAAAACTAATTATCCAACAACCGGATATCTTCATTTCAATCATCCATCAAGAAAACTTAAGTATTCAATTGCAGATTTTCGTGACTTCTATAATCTCGCACCTGAAATGATTGTTGGAATAGAAGGCATGCCGGGGCATCAAAAGGAATTATCCCGTGGCGGCTATTCAAATGCAAATGTAAAGGCACATACCTACGGCGGTGCAGACTACATGTTTGGAAAGGTCGGGGGATTATGGGATGCTCTTTTATCTGAAGGACGAAAAGTATGGATAACAAGCAATTCAGATTTTCATGACACGACTGGAGATTTCTGGCCTGGAGAATATCAGAAAAACTATATTTTTGTAGTTGATTCCAATGATGACAAACATCTGAATATGAACGAACTACTTGACGGTATGAAGTCAGGAAATTCATTTGTTGTAACGGGTGATCTGATAAAGGGTATTGAATTAAATGTAACCGAAGACAGTAAATACAAACAAAAATCTGCAACATTTGGTCAGACACTTAATTTAACAAAAAGCAACGATATTGAGCTGGAAATAATTATCACCATCAACAGTGGCCTGAACAACAATGGCGACAGAGTATCTCCGGATCATATTGACCTGATCATGGGTTCGGTTCACGCACCAGCACTTCCTGGTTCTTCGGAGTATAGCATCGATACTGTTTCAACCACAAAAATTATTAAAACATTGACACCTGTCAATTTTACCCATCATAAAGATTTCAAATATAGAGCAAAATGTAAATTAACAGTAACCGAAAACAGCTACCTTAGAATCCGTGGTACAAATGTTCCGGTTAACACACCAAATGAGACAGACGAGATGGGAAATCCGCTTGATGACGAATTAATGGGTGCAAATACCCCGGAAACAGCATTCTCAGCACCCCCGTACACCTTTGCGAATTGTCCTGAACAAGCTCACGGAAGTAAAACAACTGC
>CAYMGX010000107.1:0-13856 GCA_964390065.1 uncultured Fibrobacter sp.
GATACCTTCTGCGTGAAAGTGCTGTTCCCTCTTTCTGCCCTTCAAAGAGATAGTCTTTAATCGCCTTTATTTTGAGATTAACAGCATTGTCAAGCATCAGCTGGATCTCTTCACGGCTAAGAATAACCGGAACGAAGGTAGGCTCTTTCATACGCCTGAGATTTTCCATCACCTCCGGCCGATTACGGAAATCTTTGTAATAGCCGCGAAGGCTGTAGAAGTGAAGGTTGATGGAACGGACCTGCAGTTTGCGTTCGTCACGAAGGTGCAAAAGGTACTTGATAACGTGCTCATGTGAAAGTGCGTCTGGTGATGAGTTGAAAAACTTTGCAAACTGTGCAACGTTGTCAATGTAATTATTGATAGTACATTGACTGAAACCGCGAAGTTTGAGATGATTGATGAAGTCATGACGAGCATTGGTCATGATAAAACCTCCTGTAAAAATGTTTAATGGTTGTTTGTATCACTTCGGTGAATAAACGTTACAGGAGGTAAGGTAATAAATTATTTACATAAAGAGTATTTTAAACTGCCCACCTGAGCGGGCTTGGTTCAACATTCAAACTATCACAATTCCGGATCACCTCTCGGAGCATCACACTTAATCCCCATCTGATCACCGGGGCACCGGTCGAGATCCTGTCCGTCAAGAATTTTAAACCGTGGATTCTGTTTACAATTGATACCAGCTGCTTCAAGGCGTTCGATATCAAAACCGGCATATCGTGTACCGTCAATTTCCATTAACGGACGACGGATAAACAGTGGCTCCGAAAGCATCAGATCAAGTGCTGTTTCTTCTGTAAATGATGATGGATCAATTTCACCGGATTTTATTTTTGGTGATGAGGTATTAAACCAATCTTTCACGGGAAGTGAACCAAAATAGGAACGCAGTTCACTTCTTGAAAAATTATAAATCAGCAGATCTTTTATAACAACCTGATGACCTGCTGCCTGCAATAACGCAATTTGCCGTGCATTTCCGGTACATCCGGGTTTCTCGAAAAATATAACCGTACTCATTAATGATCCTTTTCCTTTATGGTTAAATCAAATGGTGTGATCGGGAGATCATGTCTCAGTTCATGGCGAATCTGCATATAGATAGAATCGAGATATTCAAGCTTTGATAAAATAGAAATCTCCTGATCAGTTGTATATCGGATATTTCGCATTGAACCGTTACGCATACAAAGTCTTCTGGGGGCCGTGAGCGCCAGAATTGGATCATGTGTTGCAAGAAGTACGATTTTGTCATTTGATGTCAGCAGGTTGAATGCCTTTATTCTGTCAATTCCTGCATTCTCAATTTCATCAATGAGAACAATAGGGGAACTGCTGATCAGTGCCGTGTCGGCAACCATGAGTGCCCGTGTCTGACCGCCGCTCAAACTGTTCAGCTGTGTTGATTTTGTAAACCGTTCACCGGACAGTACATTTGCTGCATCAATGGTAGCCGCGACAAGGTCCCTCTTACGCCCTCTGCTTTCAACATGAAGCTGTAAAAGTTCTTCAACGGTGGAATCCATGACAAATGACATAGTCTGTGAGAGTTGTGCAATAAGATTTCCACGGTATCCCGCACCGGACCGCATCATCTCTGCCGTAGTATCATTTAGTAAAACTGTTCTTTTACTGGGAGTGTCTGCATTGGCAAGCCATTCAATATCAGCCAGTAATCTGCTTTTACCTGATCCTGTCGGGCCGATTACTGAGAGAAGATCACCCGGCTGCAATATAAGTGACTGTACACTCTCAACATTTCCATCTTTATCGGTACCGGCACAAATTTCAATTGTCTTAACAAAAAACTCCCTGGAGAGAAGGGATGTAAGCGTATCATAGCGATGCTGCAGTTGATGAACAAATGAATCAAGCTGTTCATGGCTTTTTATTTCGTAAAGTTCAAGAACAGATCCGAGCGTTGAATGTTGTTCGGATGTTACTTCAATTCCTGATTCCAGCAATACCGATTCAAGTACCGGGTATGTTGATAAGAGTTTTGAAACGGGTTGTTTTAAAATCGATATGTCGATAGTCATTGTATATAATCCTGTCAATCAATCACAAGCTTTTTAAATTGACCGATCTGATAATCTGTACCGATACGGGTTTCACCAAGACAGTATGAACATAAAGCCGCAGGCATCGGAAAACGAAGTCTCAGATCAGTATATGTACCGGTCAATTCCTGACTATCCAACATTAATTGAGCAAGCAGTAGTGTTCCCTGTCCATTACGGCCATTTACCTGTAGAATCTTTGCTCCGGGTGCGACTGTTTGTGTCCGATATGCAAAGACTTCCCGTTCTGCCTGAGATACGATATCACCTTTGGTTATTGCCACGATGTCTGCAAGTTTAAGCATCGGTCCGATTTTCACCGGAGTGTGAAGTCCGCTCAGGTTGTCAATAACACAGATCGATAGAATGTTTTTAATGTGCGGCGAACAGCGGTTGCATAACCCGGCGCTTTCAATAATGACAATATCAAAGGCATGTTTTTCCGACCACTCAAAAACCTTGTCGATATTACTGACAAAATAGTGGTCAGGACAGAGAACGCCTGATAAACCTTTACAAACAGGTATGCCAGCCTGATCATACAATTTGTCATCATTGGAAGACAGACAATCGAATTTTACAACACCAGCATTGATATTTCGTGTTTTCAATATGTCAAAGCTCCTGATAATTACTGATGTTTTCCCGGATGATGGTGGTCCGGCTACGGTAATTAAACGCATTCTCTTTTCCCCGTTCGTAAAAATTCTTCAGTGAACTTAATTCGCAATGTCTCTTTTATCTGTCCGATATCATTGCAATAAATAAAGTTCCATCCTACCCAATACAACGGAGTCGTGTCCGGTATACAATTAGCAACTTCGGGATGAAATGATGGGAAAAAATTGTTTTGCACAGTGCTGCTGAAGTTCTCTTCCAAGAAGAAAGTCAGTGATAAATGCGGTCTTATCTGCTGCACTTTTTTTAATTAGTAACTGTACCGGGCTGATAAGGGCTCCCTCTTGAGGAAAAATTATCTCTGCTCTATCCTTGTTTTTTATTTTTTGAGCGAAGAAGAGCGGCATAATATAAAGAGGGGGGATATCCTTTACTGATGAATCTATCATTTTGATCATTTGTGATGGATGTAAACCAGTGCAGACATTTGATGCCAGGTGAAGAACATTATCGATTCCAAACATTTTGTAAAGTGGAACCAGAACTCCGGAACAAAAGAAATCATTATCACCTCTCATTGCAATTGATTTGTGATAACAATCATTGAACAGCATTTCCCATGATTGTGGAGTGTCAACTACCGTGGACGAATTTTTTGCATGAACAATGACAAGAGGATTTGCACTGAACATGGTAAATGTATTGAACGGGTCTGCATAACCAATCGACTCAAAACGTGGGTTCATTGCAGTGTTAGCATTTACAAATGTATCTTTTTTCGCCAGAAAATTAAGAAACCGGTGATGATAAAATGAATTGAGATCTGAGCTTATGATGACCTCCGGCAGTTCTTCAACAGAATCAATCGAATTTATATATGGGTAATACGATAGCTCATGATTCACATTGCCCTCGACAATATAGTTAAAAAGAGGTGTGTTATTTTGCTGCATAAAAGAGGTGATAGCCTGATCTAACGGATTTTTTAGTCCGCATGGCAGCAGTGCAAATAAGGTTGATCCACAAATCGTTGAATAGTCAGCCGTATCAATATTTTGATACGATTTCAGAATATCATTACATTCACGTATAAAATTCTCAGTGTCAATATTGTTGTAACGGAGAAACGTTCCCAGTTTTAAAAATGGTCCGAGTTTTTTTATAAAAACAGAATCTGAAAATTGTGTAAAACCATATTTTATAAAAACCGATGAGATCGCTGGTGTCGCAGTTAATAGTGAATGGATTGATGTATGTAGTGATATTTCAGACATGGATAAATTCTCCAGGTTGTACATGAGCTCTTACAGGCTATTTTTATTTAAGCCGGATTGAGTACTAACTGTTTCACCAGATCAGCAATAAATATTACTTCTGTAGCTTACGTATTATTTACATCAAATAGTGTACCAATTGAATGTAATTGATATTTAGAGAATTTATATAGTGGTCAGTTCATACATTGATTCTGCATTCCGGTTAAAGGAAACTACCGGTAAAACAGTTAATGTATTGAAAGATATCAGCTGCATATATGAAGTGATCAATGTTTAAAAAACTGCGGAAATCCGGAAACAAGTTTTTTAAAGTATTACATAATTGAATTCTTTTACTTTTGAATTACATATTTGAATCAGAGTATAATCTTTAGGTGAACCAAAAGTTACAGGCAAACTACCAGATAGCAAAACGTTGAGGGCTGGGTCAGTAATCGAAATTGATGTTTTTGATTTCAGTTCTGTAATCCACTTTTTGTAACGCTCAGAATCAACCAAAGAATACTGTGCTGTAAGAGCGCTAAAATCAGCTGGAGGAACTTTGCAGAAAAAGTTTTGAAAAAAGTGGTCCCCGATCAACTGTTTTTTCAGCACTGAGAAAAAGTACCTGTTCCTATTTCAAAAAAATGAGTAACAGTATCAACAGGAAACGCTTCCGGACCTCCCGGATCAAAACTGCGTTGAGTCAGTAATATTGTGCATTTGGTTTTTCCCTAAACGGAAGGGCCGCATTTTTCCTTAGATGTTAAGCAGTACCTACTGAGTGATAATTCTTTTGTTGTTCACCACATTTGTTTACAATATTTATAATGTGTAAATCGAAATATAGTTAAAACGATACACAAGTACCTGAAACAATCTTCAAGTAAAGATTTAAAAACATTGAGGAGAATTTCAGAGTGCTCATGTTAATTGTGTATACGCTTGCCAATGTATGTGAACCGTGGTCAGGTGGCAGTACAAATTGATAATCTTTGATGATATGAACAACTTGATTTGTGGGAATGAGCAATATATGACAAACTTTGATACAGTCGGTTGGCATTTTGACAATTCATACCTTCGGTTACCACTGATTCTTTTTAAGAGTCAGACTCCCCGGATTGTTTCCAAACCACAACTATTAATGTTCAATCATGGGCTTGCACTGGAATTAGGACTTGACCCGGAGTGGCTTACAAGTGAAGACGGTGTTCAATTGCTTGCGGGCAATGCTGTCGCCCCGGGTTCAGTCCCTATTGCACAAGCCTACGCAGGACATCAGTTCGGGCATTTTACAATGCTCGGTGATGGACGGGCAATTCTGCTGGGTGAACATATTACTCCAGACGGGCGACGTTTCGATATACAACTCAAAGGAGCAGGGCGTACCCCGTATTCACGCGGTGGTGACGGATTGGCAGCGGTAGGGCCGATGGTCAGGGAGTATGTCATCAGTGAAGCAATGCATGCTCTCGGAATCCCGACAACGCGAAGTCTTGCAGTGATAGGTACTGGCGATAAGGTTGCGCGGGAACAGGTTCTCGATGGTGCAGTACTTACGAGAGTGGCTTCAAGTCATATCCGGATTGGTACTTTTCAGTTTGCTGCGGCGTGTGGTGATTCTTCCGCAATTGGGGAGTTACTTAATTACACGATTTTGCGGCACTATCCGGCACTGATCGGGAATCGCCAGGATGCGCTCAGCCTTCTGGAACATGTTGTTGAACGTCAGGCAGCACTTGTCGCCCGCTGGATGCAAGTCGGGTTTGTGCACGGTGTCATGAATACCGATAATATGGCTTTGAGTGGCGAAACAATTGATTATGGACCATGCGCGTTCATCGATACGTTCGATCCGGCTACAGTGTTCAGTTCAATTGACCGTACGGGAAGATATGCATTCGGTAATCAGCCGGCTGTTGCTCAATGGAATCTTGCGCGTTTTGCAGAGACCCTTCTTCCACTAATTGCACAGGATAAGTCTGACGCCGTATCGCTTGCTGAACCGGTAATCGAAAGATTTTCCACAGTATTTAAAAAAGCCTGGATGGCAGGAATGCTGCGAAAGTTGGGTCTTAAGAAAGAACGATCAGATGATATCGAACTGGTCGAATCTCTATTGTCAATTATGCATGAAAGCAGGTTGGACTATACCGTGACATTTCGAATGCTTGGTAAATCGTTATCTCCCGATGCTTCTGTATTGCCGGAAACACTTGATGCATGGCGAACCCGGTGGATTGATCGAATTGACACTCAGGCTGGCGGGCGCGATGAAGCTGCTAAGTTGTGTACAAAGGAAAATCCTGCAGTTATTCCGCGCAATCACCTTGTTGAGGAGGCGCTTGTCGCTATTGACAAAAATGGTAACTATGGTCCTGTAAAGGAACTACTTGACGCAATCACACATCCTTATGAATCCATCAAATATGCTGAGCGTTACGAGCACGGGCCTGAACGGGTAAATCCAGAGTATCGCACTTTTTGTGGAACATGATCGATTTTCCGTCCCGGTGAAACCGCGATCTGAATGTGCTAAAATCTGTATATGTATCCAATCTTGCAAAAAGTACAATTATCAGTTTATCCTCCTTATCCACAGGTGGAGAGGGGTGGGGGCGCTCAATCGGCCCAATTACAACATGTCAAGCTGTCAATTAACTATGGAATGCTTTTAGGAGAGACTGACAGTGAATACTGATCAAAGCCCGGGAGGCATAAACTCGGTATTAAAGCCGAATGGTCGTTTTAACTATCAATACTCTACTTTATTCTGAATCAGACTGTTCTTAAACACGCTTCGATTCGGTCACTTGCTATTTTGTTGAACTCTTGTAGTGAAACCGCTACACCCTTTTTAACAGATTGATTTCCTATCAGGTTAAATTGAAAAACCAGTAGTGGTACTGTGAACAGGTGGTGATACTTGTAGTTAATCCACTACTGCTTTTTGCATGCATGATTACCCATTAACTTGTATCTAATTGAAATATATAGATGTTACGTTTTTGGCACGCTATGTGCATTAGTCATATTCAGAATTAACAAACCCGTCTGGCCAACAGGTTAACAACAATAACAAAAATTTAAACAGGAGTCAGAAATGAAACGTTTAATCGCCACAATCGCAACAGTCGCATTTGTAATGTCAGTATCAGCACAGACAAAATCGGAAGTAAACACAGCCAACTGTGGATCACTTGATTCTTTGAAAGTCCAGTTGCAGGCTCAAATCGGTGGTAAACTGGACAAAATATCTCCGGATATCCAGAACAGACTTCACGAAGCCACAACCGCTGTTGAAGCAGCACGTACTCAGTACAAAGGTATGAACAAGGGAAATGTTGATGCTGCTAAAATGCAGGCCCGTGCCAATGCCGACTCTTCCCTTTGTAATGCAATCCGGTCAATGGAACATGCTTCAGCACAACTTAAAACAGAAGTGGAAAAAGCAAAGCTTGAAATTCATGCACAGCTTCAGACAAGAATAGAAGAAGCGAAACATTTGCAGACGCAGGCTCGCCTTCAGGATGGTTCATGTAAAGGTGAAAAAGCAGCTGAGTAACACTGTTCTGTGAAACATCAGCACCGATTAGTACAGGTGGGGGACAGGAGTGCGTATGCTCTCCTGTCCCTAACAATTATCAGGTGTCAACATTTACCTGAAAGACACGACTGCTGACAGCCGTGTCTTTTGTTGTATATAGAGGCTGCAAAAGTCGCTGACACACTTCGCTCAAATTCATCATACCGCAATGCACGTCCTGTCCCTCTTGTTAAAGCGGTGCTATGCTGTCATTCTCTCGAGCTAAAGAATTTTCCGGCACGATCAGTCTATGGATTCATAGCGCAATGTGGTTTAGAGTCAGTTTTCACGGATTATTGCGATAGTAATCTGCAAATCAGGGTAGATACACTCTCCCTGTAGTGAAATCGCTACACCCGTTTTAACAGATTGATTTTCTAAAAGGTTAAATTGTATAAACAGTAGTATTGGTATGATTTGTCGATGATTGTTGTGGTTATTTCACTACAGTATTACACATATATGATTACCAGGTAGTTTATATCTGATTGAAAAATATGTATATTGCGTTTTTGGCACGCTATGTGCATTGTACCTATTCAGAACAGGCAAACCAGTCTGGCCAACAGGTTAACAACGATTAAAAAAAGTTTAAAAGGGAGTCAATCATGAAACGCTTAATCACCACAATTGCAACAGTCGCCTTAGTAATGTCAGTTTCTGCACAGACAAAGTCAGAAGTAAATACAGCAAATGCAGGATCACTCGATTCTTTAAAAGTTCAGTTACAGGCTCAGATCGGCGGTAAACTCGACAATATCTCTCCTGAAATTCAGAACAGACTTCAGGAAGCAAAAAGTGCCGTTGAATCAGCACGTAATCAGTTCAAAAATATGAATCAGGGGAATGTTGATGCTGCAAAAGCACAGGCTCGTGCAAATGCTGATTCTGCGCTTGGTGAAGCAATCCGGGCAATGGAACAGGTTTCTGCACAACTTAAAACAGAAGTAGAAAAAGCAAAGCTTGAAATTCAGACACAGCTTCAGACACGAATTGAAGAAGCAAAACAGTTGCAGACACAGGTCCGTCAGCATGATGGTTCAGGTAAAGGTGGAAAAACAGATAAATAACACTGTCCTGCGAATCATCTGCACCGATGAGCACAGGTGGGGGACTGGAGGGTGTAAGCCCTCCTTTTCTTGTCAATTATAAGGAATCTAATTATGAAAACATATCTTAAAACAATAATCACACTTGTTGCAACCCTGACAGTAGTACCGGTTGCTGCACAATCGAACAATAGCGCCACTGATGATCCAAACAGGATCTTTTCGACCATGATGCAGACAATGCCAATGGAATTGAAAATGCGTGTAGACAGCGCATCGCATTCAGTACATGCATCTCAGATGGTAAAGGATTCATCGTGTAATCCAAAAAACAGCAATATTCAGAAGAATGCTTCAAAAAAAGGTTCAGAAGCGGGAATTGACCAACTGCCCGAAGTTATTCGTGCTCAGGTGCTCAAAACCATGCAGGAAATTGAAGCTGACAAACAGAAAAGAATGCTTGAATTTAAAGAATCAAAAGGACCAAATAAATAACAGTGCTCATCGGTGCAACGTGAGTATTTACCAACAACGAATGCTATCTTAACCAGGACTCAGGACATATGAAAAATATTCAAACCTTTTTGCTTATGATCACCGCATTGACAGTAGTTACTTCCGCAGATACAACCATCACTAATTCGTCAATTGGTTTTACGGCATACCTTCCGGTAAACTGGACTGCAGTTCAGGTCAGTGATTCTCAGGTAAAGTTGTATGATACAACCTATACCTTCCGCTCACCGATCATGATAAAAAAACATCTGCGTTCATCGGCAGATTATCCGTCAACACTTGATTGGACACGGGCGCATTTTATCGCGTATATGCTTGTTACACAGTTCACCTACGATCCTTTTGGAGCAGTACTTTATTTCGATTCATCGTCGAATGCAAAACAAAACAATCAATGGGCACCGGAAGTATTCAGTGAATTCTACACCATTGACACCGCATTAGGTTCATGGAATGAGTATGTGAGGTATACAGAATCAAACTCTTATGGTTATGAACTCTACGCAATTGGTGATACCGCCGATATGAAGAAAAATATCGGTACGTATGCCGCAATAATGGAAATGATTACCATTAACGATCTTCCCGTTTCGGTTGCGTCAATAGCACCATCACCGCAGTATCGACGCACCATTTCAACAAGATCAATTCAGAATACCGGTATGTATACGCTTACCGGCAAGCGCTGCACTGGAACATCACTGAAAGCATCCTCGCTCTATGTGCGGACACGGACTCCGCTTATGTCAATCACAGGCAAATAATTCAGGTATTTATCCGGTGTGTGCACTGCACTCCGGATATATTTTGCCATGTGTTAACAGAGCGGGGGACAGAATGGTTACAGATTCAACATTTACCGGAAAGACACGACTGATGACAGCCGTGTTTTTTGTTGTGTATATTATATCCGGTACAGCATGGGCATCAGGCACCTATACCAGATCGCTTGCCAAAGGACTTCAGTATATCGATCAGCAGCAGTACGACAGTGCTGTACACTATCTTATCAAAGCATATTCCGAGGGGCTTTCCCGGGACAGCCTTCTTTACTTCTGGGCAAATGTTCACATCAATAAGCTTACGCTGGACAGTGCTCTTGCTGCCAATTACATGATCTCTGTGCCTTCACCGCGTAAACTTGCTCTTGATATATTGGTACAACGCAGTACGATTTATAAACATCTCGGATGGCGTGAAGAAGCTGCGAAAGTTATTGACACACTGCAGACACATCCATCATACCGTATTGCACGTATGGTTCCGGATGTTAATGCCGGTGCGGTACTATCATTTTCCCGGGGTAAAAAAGTTTCAGACACAGTGAGTCCATGGAACACAAACACATCGTTTGGAACGACAGAAAATTCATATGGCGGATCGGGGTATCTTGATGCACAATGGAAAAAACAGTTTGCTGCACGTATGATAAACTGGGGGCTTCATGGCGCACTCTCACGAAGCACATCAGATTCAGTATCTAACTTTACAGATAAAGATTCGATCGGGATGTCCGCAGGAATATACCTTTCCGTAGCGGGAAAATTCCTTTTGTCCAATTATTCTATATCAATTGATAAAGGCACCGACGATAGCGTGACCATGCGTGCATCAATTGATGGCGGCATGACAGGAATTTCGAAAATGTCTCTTTACTGGGCGGGAGTATCTGCCGCATTAACCAGCCGTGGCAAGCTGCAGGATTTCGGTGCATGGGTTTATCTTGCCCGTCAGCACAATATTCACCGGATGGTACAATTACAAGGTAGTGTGCTTTTTGATGGCTCCTGGTCGGATGAATCACGATTTTCAATAACTCTTGGTACCCTGAAAACACTGTATGCACACAACGGTGCGCTTCAGTATCCGGTGTTCTATGCTGACGTCTCCCGCACAACGGTACTCGATACCTCTTTTCTTCAGGTTGTAACAGGTAATTTACGTAGTCGCATTATTGCATCATCACATGATACCGTGATCAGCGTTGCAATCAATCAACCATTTTCATCAATAAGTTTCATGCCAAAAGCCGGTATCACCCTTAAATTCCGCCTACCGTTTCAGATCAGTTGTGCATGGAAGTTCAGTCATTTTACCAGTCCGTTTGAATGGGATCAGGTAAATCCAAAGGCCCGATACCTTATGTATAGTGAAGCAGACAAGTGTTTCTACACTATTCCGTGGGATCCGTTGAATGATCTTGTAATAACCTATGCAGATAATGGCGGACTGGCACTGGCACCACAGGCAACCAAACTGGAGCATCATAGCGAACGGCGCATTGACAACAGTTTAATGCTTGACATATCTCAAGTTATATTTGATAGTAAAGTAACATCCCTAAGGCTCAATGCTCAGGTGTCGCGAACATGGTCAACGCTTTCGGGAAAAAGTCCATTTGCGATTCCATCATGGAATGTTTATATTGGTTGTAAGTGGGACATCAATCTGATACGAAATAAACTACAGGCACTATAGGTGTTGTTTAATGATACTATATTTTAGCAAAACTTACTGGACAACATTGAAAAAAATTTGCTTAAGGGCAGTACGGACAAGCGTGCGATCATCGCTGTTTTTTCTGGCTGCATTGGTGTTTCAATCATGTTCATCAAACAATGCAACAATACAAAAAGGTGAGACATCGTTACGCCTCGGTGATTACACAATGGCAATCGGCTTTTTTGAAGAAGTGCTTCACCGGAATCCGGATAATTACGATGCACGGGTCGGACTTGGAAAATCGTTGATTCAACAGGCCGCTAAACAGCACGACGATACCCTCCTCTGGAGTAAGGCGCTTATCAACCTTGAAGCCGCAAGAACGCTACGACCTCAAAGCGACATTGAGCCCCTTTTAAGTGATGCATGGATGGCTCGGGCGAGGATTGATCTTGACAATAAGGACACTCTCGCTGCGCTGACAGCGCTGTCGCGGACTCTTGAACTTACCCCCGGATCAACAGCCGCGTTAAATGCTGCAGGGATCATTTATTTCAAAATGGGTGATTCAGATAAAGCGCTGCAACTGTTGAATAGAGCTGCACTGATTGATACGACTGATGCGTTTACATTTTTTAATACAGGTATGGTGAAATGGTCACTCGGTGATTATGATGGAGCGCATAAAGCGTGGTTTAAGGCGGTTGCACTTGCCCCGCAGGATAAGGATATTGTGTTCTGGTTTATGACTGCAGAAAAGAAAATGACGGAGGGAAGGCAATGAACCATCGTTTGCCATCCGATTTTTCGCAGCCGGTTAAACTTGGCAGCGGCGGCTACGGAACTGTTTACAGAGCGCGCCAAAAGAATCTTAACAGAACCATTGTTGTCAAAGTGATATACGAACGTGATGCTGTCCGAAGGGCACAAATCAGGCGTGAAGCAGAGGTACAGGCTGAACTTGATCTGTCCGGTATTCCGCATATATACGATATACGTGAACGGCCTGACAGAGTTTATATAGTCATGGAATGGGTACGGGGCTGTGATCTGAGAACATTACTTGATACAAAGCAAATAAGCGGAACAGAACGCGATTGCATCCTATATTATTTTGTCAAACTGGTCGCATCACTTCACAATCGCGGTTTTGCTCATCGTGATCTAAAACCGCAGAATATCATTCTCACCTCAAAAGGCGTATATCTGATCGATTTCGGTCTGACACTCAATACCGCAATAGATTATCGTAAGACAATGTCTATGACAATCAAGGGCACCCCTGCATATTTAGCACCGGAATTATTGCAGGGAAAAGGTACCGCTGCAGATCTATTGCGCGCTGATGTTTACGCGATGGGAAAAATTATCACAGAACTTTACGGAGCGCAAACTGTTCCTGAGTATTTGAACAACTGCTGTGCAGAAAATCCGGAAAAAAGGTTTGCATCAGCAGCTGCAGTTCTTGACAATATATCAGTATCGGCATTCGCTGTACCATGGGATACCATTACAGGATCATGTACTGCAAAAGTTCTCGCACAGCAGCTTTACAATGCGTCAATGGAGTGTATCAGGAAACACCATTTTGAAGATGCCTATGAACTACTTGTGGAAGCAATACAGACCGATCCGGAACATCATGATGCACTTGCGCTTCTTGAACAGTTTCCGTCAATACAGCGAACACATGTGATACATTCACGTATTGCGATAGTGTCAACATTGATTGCAGTACTAATGTTGTGTGCAGCTGGATTTGTACTTCTAAGACCAGCAAAGGTAACCGAGCAACAGATTACGGATCTGACAAACGATAACAGTACTACGCCAATGATGAGAATACAGCCGCAAAACCAGATTACCATGATCGATGCGTCCCTGCAATTCAAGGAGGAACCTTACCGGCTAACTACTCTTGATGGAACATTAATTGTTACATCTGGACGTACTGATGGCGATCTGGTTATTGATTCGGTAGAAACAATGACCGGTGACGACTACAAAGTCGGTTTATTTGACAAAACACACACAATTTTCTGGAAAAGCAGAAACGGGGAGATTCGCTGTAGAGCACTGGTAACAGTGCTTCCCTTTGAGGAAAAACGGATACATATAAAGGATCAATAATGGGGCTGGATACACATTTCTTTTTTAATGCAGTAACAGGAGAGACGTTTCCTTTACAGGGTCGTCTTAGTACCATCGGGGCATCACCACAAAGTTCAATCCGTCTTGCTGATTCGAGTCCTTTACATGTTGCGCATTGCCTGTTTACTTCCGGTGCACATTATTTTCAGGTTCTGACAAAAGAGTG
>CAYMGX010000108.1:0-7565 GCA_964390065.1 uncultured Fibrobacter sp.
AACAACACCATACTTGTATTTGATGCTCTGTAATCCTGCCAGGCAGCGCTTTCTAAAGATCCTCTCATGCTATTGTATGATGTTGCCATAGTATAAGCTCCCCACAGAAAAAGGTTTATATAAAAAAAAATGAAGCCCGTAGAATATACGGGCTTATTGATACTTTCAAATAATTTATAAAAAGATACTCTCTGAGTAAATCGATGTCAAGAAAAATGGTTCACTTTTTTTATAAAATTATCATTGCATCACCATAACTGAAAAAACGGTACTCTTTCAGGACTGCTTCACGATACGCATCAAGTACAGATTCCCTATCTGCAAACGAACTGACAAGCATCAGAAGAGTGGATTTCGGCAGGTGAAAATTGGTCACAAGACCGTCAGTAAGGAGAAATTTATATGGCGGTAAGATCATCAACCGTGTTTTACCTTGTATTGCGTAAAGATCACCCTGGCAGGCCAATGCACAGTGTTCAAGCACCCTGACAACAGTAGTACCAACAGCGATTATGCGCCCGCCAGCGGCTTTTGTCGCATTTATTTCGGCAGCAGTTTCACCAGTTAATACAAATGATTCTTCATGAATATCATGTTCTCTCGGATCGTCAACCTTAACCGGACGAAATGTTCCAATGCCGACATGCAGTGTTACAAAAGAAATTGACGCACCGGCCTGCTTTACTTTTTCAGTTAGCGCATCGGTAAAGTGCAGACCGGCAGTAGGAGCTGCAATTGCTCCTTTACATTGTGCGAACACGGTCTGATAATCATCCCTGTCCTCCGGGGTATCCTCACGCTGAATATAAGGTGGCAGAGGGAAATGCCCTGCATATTCAAGCATCGTCTCGATATCATCACCGGAACGTGAGCTCAGTTCAACAATCCGGCCGCCATCACCAGTAATCCCTGTGACAACAAGATGGCCACCATCATAACCATTTATATTCACGATCGTGCCGTTTTTTAACCGTTTTGCGGGCCTGGCAATAACTTTCCAGGAGAGTGCATTTATTTTCTCTGTAAAGAGAAATTCGATTGGAACACCATTGGTTTTTGCTCCGTAAATACGGGCTGGGATTACTTTTGTATTGTTGAAAACAAGGCGATCACCGGGTTTGATCAGTCTACAAATATCACTAAACACCAGATGCTCAAGTGTCCTGGACGCCCTGTCGAGATACAGAAGCCGGCACTGATCTCTCTTTTTAAGCGGCACCTGTGCGATTAAACGTTCAGGTAAGTCATAATTATAATCTTCTGTATGCATGAGTTTCCTAACAAAGGATACAGCTTCCTAGTTAGCCCATTTCCTGCTGCATTTTAAACAGACCCATACATTGCAACCAATGTACCTGATTTTTTCAAATATGTTAAGTTTTGTTGCAGATTCGTAACTTCTTCCACCGCACCAGGGACATTTGTTGCTTCCGACAGGTGGTTTCTTAGATGCTTTTTTCTGCTGAGCCATTCCAGATCCTGTTAAGTTGTTGTTTCTTGATTAGTTAAACAGTAACAGACTCCTTAAGAAGTCTGTTTTTTCAGGTGGATAATATATGTTATGCGCGGTAAAAACCGGAATGATTGTTTTATCCTTAATCCACTGAGTAGTGCACTCCGGATACTATACCTTTACAGACTGTAATTTTTCAGTATCATCTTTACTGATTATAATACCATTTTTATATCCGAATGAGTACCAAGTGCAGAAAATATTGATGTCCGTTCAAATTCACTCGCAACAGTAATTTTCAAATTCAGACATATATAGTTCCCTTTACTGCTCCCTCTCGAAACATCAATGGAAAACTCTTTTCCGAACGCGATGCATTGGGCTGCGGCTTTCATTCTGGTGATATCACTGCCAATAATTTTATAGATCCACTCACATGGATACTCAATTTCAAGTTTTTGCATTTTCTGCCATCCGTTGTTACAATAAAAAACGCGAAGTAAAAGATATCTTACCCCGCGTTTGAAAAATATGCGGATTTCTTAGTCTGTTACTTCGATTGTAATCGATTTTTCAGTTTTGTTGCCTATGTTATCCTGACACTTAATGTCAATGGTATATGATCCTTTATATTCGAAAACAATCGGACTTATATATTTGAGATCTTTTTTCTTATCAATAGAATACCAGAGTTCAGTGACGCCCGCAGCATTGTCCTGTGCTGCAAGAAACAGTGATGTCGACTTCGGGACTTTGACAATATGCGAATCATCATTTTTACTGGCTGCACTGCTGAACGTTTCGATAATCTTCGGTGATGTCGTATCAACAACAATAACAAGCGCCTGTGTATCTTCAACATTTCCGACATTATCTTTTGCAAAGTACCGTATTACATGACGTCCATCACTACTGATTGAAAAAGGCTTAGTGTATACTGTGTCAGATTCGTTATCAATTAAATAACGAATTTCCTTAATGCCGCTAAGGTCATCAGAGGCTGTAAGGGCAATTTTACTCGCAGGTGTCAGATAGACCTGATTTGCATTTTTGTAGACATTGCCAATAAAGCTGTTTTTTGACTGAGGAGCTTTAGTATCAACCTGTATCGTCTTGTTGGTTAAAGGAGAAGCATTTCCTCTTTTATCAACAGCACGTATCGTAAGTGTTGTCTTTGCGGTGCCTGATGGAATAATCGGATCTTTATATACTGTAAACACCCCGTCTCCGGAAGCATACTCAATCCTGTCAAGCCCACTCTTGTTATCTGCAGATTCGATCGTAACGGATGCCCTGGGCGACACATACACAACATCATTTCGTCCGGAAAAATAATCACCTGTAAATGCAAGACGAATTGCAGGCGGTGTATTATCAATATAGAATGAAACTGTCTTTACATCCTCAGCAACACCGACATTATCAACAGAATAAAAACTGATTGTATGCTCCCCTTCTGCAAGACGACTCAGATAGATTGTTCCGCCGGTTCTTGAAAAACGGGCGTTGTTATCAAATTTATACCAGGAATCCTTTACACCGGAAAGTGAATCAATAACCACTAATTGCAGCATCTGTTTTGACGAAAGCACAGGATCTTTTGGTAACTGCCCCTTATGGAGGAGTAGTGATGATACCGGGGCGCTTAAATCAAGTGTGAACGTTTGTGTTTGTACGATTCCACTATTACCCACTCTATCAAGGGCATAATAACGAATGGTATATTCCTTTTGTTTGTCAAGACGTATCGTATCTTTTACAATCTGAAAACTCCCGCTATCAACCGCCATATACACATTTTCAACACCACTGTGTCTGTCGCTTGCTGTAAATACAAGAAAAAGTCCTATACCATAGTAGGTTTTCTGGTTAACAAATCTGTTACCATGAGCCTGCAACTGAGACCGTGGTCTTTCTCCATCAGCGGTAAAATGGAAGTGCACTGTATCATTTCTGTACGGTTCAATCCAGCGGAATGAATGTAACCCGGTTAAAAACAGATTGTACCCTTTGGCACTATCCCTCGCACCGATCAGGTAGGAAGGTGCGGCTGAATCTGCGCTCTCGGAAAGTTTAACAAAAAACTGTTTTCCAACCGGCCAGTACACTTTTTTTGTTGCCTTATCAACATACACTTTTTTTGGATGCTGCTCCTGAGAAAATGCAATAGCAACCATAACTACTACCGATAAAAACACGATACAAACTCTTCGTCCCATGCGCACTCCTTCTTCCAACGGTACTATAGTATAACTGCATTCATGAGTACTAATCACTTTGCAGAGGTTACATTCTGAAGAATCGCCGATAAAAAGCTGTTACAAAGAAGCTGCCTATCAAGGCTAATCGGTGATTGATAATATAATAAAGATATTGATCAAAGTGTCATAATTAAAAGTTTACACGTTTAATATTTTATTCAGTTCCAGACCGTATCAGACTCAAATAATCTTTATATATCAACAGTTTATATAAATTTCAGACACACACACATGGTTAGCAAGCTGCACAAAAACACGTGTTTCACCGTTCTTTTGTAAATTTGGGAGGTTCCTGGGTTTAATCAATTTTTTTTAAAAAAAATGGTTCGGCTATTTCTTTTTAAACAGTTGATTTGTGTTGTAAAAATAATAGCTTATATCAATACAGAATTTTTTATAACGGATTGAGACTGTTTTTTTTTAATCAAATTAATTTTTTTTTCTTATATTGCCAGTATGAGGAACTGTTCAATGTATAAGACTCAGGTTTTTGGTATAGCACCTTACTACCCTGTCTGCCGAACTCTTGATTAACAGTTAATGAAATTATTGTTTGTATTCAATCTGTACAAAATGTGTTACAGATATATTATCATTCAACAAGGACAATGCTTTGAGTACAAATTCACTATTCGACCGTTATTTTTCAACTGCGATGAAAATTCATGCAATATGCACGGATTTGGGCTTGTCAAAAGACATTGCAAAGCTCTATGTGTATATTTATGTCAAGGCAACCGAATCGCCTGACGGACTTGAGTACTTTGACGGAGACTGCACAGTTGAAATTGGGGCATTAACGGCGCTTCTTACAAGAGGAATGAGTGATGCGGTAATCTGTGATGGCGAGCTTACATCAGAAACGTTTCTTGAAATTTTCAAGTCGTATGTCAGCAAAGCGGTGACCAAAGTTGAATGTAATATACAAAGAGAATACGGACTGGAAAATGTTCTTCGCGGAGAACTTGCAAACCGGTTACGTCTCCACATTGATGAAAATTACAGAAAAGAGCATATTGAGACATTCAAAACCAAAGTACTCGCTGCAATACATTTATATAATGATGAAAAGGTAAAGCTATCAAATCTGAATTATCAGATAAAGTTAGCCAAACAGGAACAGGAGTTCGAGGCATTGTTCGATTAAGTAAACTATCGGTACAATTGTACCTGTCAATTCAGGGTATCATAAATAATTTGTGCAAGCTGTGCTGATACAAACGGCTTCTGAATAATTGCAGAAAATCCTTCATTCAAAATAGCCTGTTCTTCATCTTCTACTCTGTATCCTGTTGACAAAAGGGCTTTTATTCCGGGTCTTATGATTTTAGCTTTTTTAAATGTTTCGATTCCGTTCATTCCAGACATCATAAGATCAACTATCATCAAATCAACTGGTTCTGCCTTTACTATTTCCAGCGCAGCATCACCAGATTGCGCAACCGTAACTCTATAACCGATCCAGCTCAGTATTTCCTCTGTTGCCTCAAGAATAAACCGTTCATCATCGACAACTACAATATGACCTTTTCCCATCTGAATTTCGGTTGATTCCGAAGATGTCTGATCCAGCACCGTTCTGCTTACAGGCAGATACATTATGAAAGATGTTCCTTCACCTTTCCTGCTCTTGACATCAATATAGCCTCGATGGCTCTTGACTGTTCCGTAAACACTTGCAAGCCCAAGCCCTGTGCCTTTTCCAATATCCTTTGTTGTAAAGAAGGGCTCAAACAGATGGGGCATCAATTGTGCATCAATACCGGTACCTGTATCACTGATCTCAATAAATACATAATACCCCGGAGCTACTGTATATGCGCGGCTTTTTGAAAACTCTTTGTCAACAACATGATTCCCGGTCCTGATAGTCAAAACTCCCCCATTCGGCATTGCATCCCGTGCATTGAGCACCAGATTCAGTACAGCACTTTGAAACTGACTCGCATCACCGTTAATCACAGCATCAGTGGCATCAAAAGATGACTTTATTGAAATATTTTTATCAATCGTGTGTAGAAAAAGATCCCGCATATCTATCAAAATGGTATGTATATCAATTGCCGCAAGCTGCATTTTGCTTTTACGTGAAAAAGTTAACAACTTACCTGTTAAATCAGCCGCACGTGTTGCTGCACTAAGAATCATGCTTGAATACTTTTTTAATTTGTCATCAGTACCATATCTATGCAGAATGATATCTGCATATCCGGAAATAGCTCCGAGAATATTATTGAAATCATGAGCAATACCGCCTGCCAATTGTCCGACTGCTTCCATTTTGTAAATAGTGCGAAACTGCTCCTCAAAACGTGATTTTTCAATCTCTGCACTTTTTAAATCCGTAACATCCTTGATAATTGCCATTATATTTTTGGGATCGCCGAGGGCTGTTTTAAGAAGGGACAGGCTGATCTCTGCATTGAAAGAACGTCCGTCTTTCTTTAACATAATACAATCAACATTGTAAATTCTGCCAACTCGTATCACCGTATCAAGAATGCGTTTAATGTTTTCCTGTTCTGACTGATGCAGAAACGAACGAAGATTTTCAACCAGTACAGATTCTGTAATATCAAACAACATTGCAGCACGCATGTTTCCAATAAGAATATTTGCAGACAGATCCATTACAAGGATAATGTCCGGAGATGTTTCAACGACACTGCGATAACGCTCCTCACTTTCTCTGAGGCTGTTTTCTATACGCTTACGTTCCGCAACCTCATTCTCGAGCTCCTTCTTCTGTTGTGCAGATCTGACAATAAGGTTGACAATCTGACCGAACTGTCCCTTCACTAACGACAGTTTCCTGATTGCTGCTTCATCGTTATTATCAAGCACCTTTCTTATTAACTGTAACGGTCTTACAAAACGAACTCTGAGAAAGAGAAAACTACACACAAAAACCATTATAAAAAAGATCATCAGCCAGAAAAAAATATTACTGCTGGAAGACATTATAATCAGAACGATTATCGAAAGTACCTGAAGAGAAATGATTAGCAGCAGATTCCAGTCTATTTGTCGTTGATGCATGAAGACAGCCAATGGTTTACATGTATAAGTAGTTTTTTTGTTATAGTTTATCATGGATGGTTATCTAAAACAAGCATAGAATATTCTGGCTCAATGTTCTCTGAATGAATCATCCGTATATAATCGGTTATGCATTTTTGTTGACATCACCCTGTCCTATCAATTATCATACCAGATTACATAAAAATAACATTAAGGAGCATTATGATCAGAGTAAATGAAAACTATTTAAAACTAAAGTCGTCGTATTTGTTCTCCGAGATTGCACAGCGTGTTGCAGCATACCAGAAGGAGAATCCGTCAGCAGAGATCACCCGTCTGGGTATAGGTGATGTAACACGTGAATTACCAAAAGCTTGCATTGATGCATTTCATAGCGCTGTTGATGAGCTTGGCAGCATAGCAACGTTTCGCGGCTATGGCCCTGAACAGGGGTACGATTTCCTTAGAGAGAACGTTGCCCGGTTTGATTTTCATTCAAGAAACGCAGATATTGCCGCTGATGAAATCTTCATTAGTGATGGTGCAAAGTGTGATACAGGAAATTTTCAGGAACTTTTCGCAAATGATATCAAAATTGCAGTCCCTGATCCTGTATACCCTGTATACGTTGATACAAACGTAATGGCAGGACGTACATCCGATTTTAATGACGGACGATATGGCGGCCTGGTGTATCTTGAATGCAACCGTGAAAATGGCTTTGTTCCTGCACTTCCAAAAGAAAAAGTTGACTTGATTTATCTTTGTTTTCCGAATAATCCAACTGGCGCAACAATTACACGTGAGCAACTGAAACAGTGGGTTGACTA
>CAYMGX010000108.1:7575-13350 GCA_964390065.1 uncultured Fibrobacter sp.
AGATAATGCACTGATCCTGTATGATGCAGCATATGTTGCGTTTATCGGGGACCCGTCAATTCCTCAGTCAATTTACGAAATAGAAGGTGCCCGTGATGTTGCCGTTGAGTTCAGAAGCTTTTCAAAAACAGCCGGTTTTACCGGTACACGCTGCGCATACACTGTTGTCCCTAAATCGCTGATGATTTACGATAAAAGCGGAAATGCCTATCCGCTTCACGGTTTCTGGAACAGACGTCACACAACAAAATTCAATGGCGTTTCCTATCCTGTACAGCGTGCTGCAGAGGCGATTTATATCGGTAACGGGCCGCGTCAGGTTAAAGAACTTATTGATTACTACATGACAAATGCAAAACTCATCCGTGAAAAAATGTCTCAGCTCGGGTATGAGTGTACCGGTGGTATCAATTCTCCATACATCTGGATCAATACCCAAACTGATTCATGGGAGTTCTTTGATACACTTCTGAGAAAAGCGCATGTTGTAACAACCCCCGGTTCCGGATTCGGCAAGTGTGGTAACGGCTACATTCGTATAAGTGCATTTAACAATAAGGAAAAGGTTGAGAAAGCCCTTGACCGTATTGCTGCTGCATTGAAATAGATTACATTTTATTAACAATAGTAAGTACCTTGTCCAGATTCGTTTGATCAAACATTCTGGACAGGTATGTTGACTTGTCTGTATTACCATTGACAATAATCAATTCCCGTTTTTCCTTCTGCATCAATGTGTGGTAATAAACGATGGTTCCCAGTCCATGGCTGTCAATATAGGTAGCCTTACTGACATCAAGGTAGATCCTGCTGCATTTTGTTTTATGAATCTGCTCAATATGCTTCTGAAACTTTTTAACATCCGAATCAATGATCTGCCCCGCAAGCTCAATAATCGGAGTTTCATCAGTTCCGCGCACGGTCACAATAAGTTTTTCTTCTAAAGTGGTTGTCATACAAAAGTCCTTTCGTTTGCAGTGTTAGACAAAAATGCTACATTAAAGCACTGGAATTGTCAATGTGTTAATCCATAGTCATATTTTTCAGGAGGACATCGTTCAAAACACACTCATTGCAGCAAGCGTAAGCAAACAGTCTGCATCCACATCCCGTACAAACGGCACAACACAGCCATTATAGTTGTTAAAAGTTTAAAATATCAATAGCTTAAAACATAAACTTGTCTGGAAATCCTGACCGTATCACAAAAATGTATATGTCATCCGGATGGTACTTATTATTTTAACATTTATGTTTAGTAGTCGTTTTCGAACATGTATAAACCATCAACTTTTTCAACGGACGTATAATCTATGGTTATTTACAACATTCATTGCCAGAACCCGCAAAAACGTTATCTTGATTCTGCAGCAAAGATTCTCCGTGATGAAAACGGAATAGCTGTGTATCCTACAGATACTGTTTACGGTATGGGAGCTCTTGTAACCAATCCAAAGGCAGTTGACAAAATTGGTAAACTTCTTGACAAAAACAAGGAACTCCTGTTCTCATTTATCTGCAGCGATTTCACACAGGTTGCTAAATATGTTCATCTTTCAAACACCAATTTCAAGCTTATGAAACGGTATCTGCCGGGACCATTCACCTTTATTCTTGAAGCAACCAATCTGGTACCGAAAAAAATAAGTCCCAAACGTAAAACAGTCGGCGTGAGAATCCCTGACTGCACCATCACCCTTAAACTGGTCGAACTTCTTGGTGAGCCACTGGCAAATACATCAATTAATCTCCCTGAAGAAAAACGTAGCGATCCGGAGCTTATTCGTCCAGCGATTCTCAATGAGGTAGACGTTATGCTTGATGCAGGAGTACTGGAAGATACAATCGGTTCAACAATTGTCGATCTTACCGGTGAAAAACCGGTTGTTGTCCGTGAGGGCAAAGGTATCTGGAAAGAATAACTGATTATATCTATATTTTAATCTATCTTTTTGAAATTATACAAAAACAGGAGACGGATTACTTCCGTTTCCTGTTTTTAAGGAAATACAATGAGTAGTGAATTAGACAGATTAATTGACATCGTAGCAAAGTTACGCGGTCCTGACGGATGTCCGTGGGACAGGGAACAGACACATAAAAGCATTCTTTCCTGCTTACTTGATGAGTCCTACGAATTTTTTGAAGCTGTTGATGAAAACAAACCCCACAAAATGTGCGAAGAGCTTGGAGATCTTCTTTTACAGGTGATACTTCATGCACAGATCGCAAAAGATAATAAGACATTTACTATTGAGGATGTCGCACGAGATATCAGCGATAAGCTGATCAGACGACACCCTCATGTTTTCGGCACCACAGAAGTATCATCATCCCGGGAAGTACTTTACAACTGGGAAGCTATTAAAAAATCAGAAAAAGGCAATGAGCACAGGAAATACCTTGTTGATGATATTCCGGATGCGTTACCGGCACTTTTCAGAGCAGAGAAAATGCAGCGCAGAGTTGCTAAAGTCGGCTTTGACTGGAAAGATATACGTCCGGTACTTGATAAAGTTGAAGAAGAGTTCAGGGAATTCCGCGAGGCCATACTTGAAGGCAATGATGCCCATGCTGCCGAGGAACTCGGTGATATCATTTTCGCTCTTGTAAATGTTGCGCGGCATCATAATATCAGTGCAGAGGAAGCTACACGCAGTACAACGTACAAATTCGCCCGTCGGTTCCGTTATATTGAGGATAAATTCAAGGAACTCGGGAAAGACATCGCTAAAGCATCACTGGAAGAGATGGATGTTTACTGGGAGGAAAGTAAGGGAGTGGTTGGGTAGGAAAGAAGGTTGAGGTTAAGGTTAAGAAGAGGAAGAAGAGGATGGGGAAGAGAGGTTGAAGGCTTATTCTGAGCTTGTCAAGGCACATTTACCCCTTCTTTTTCAGAGTAGACTCAAGATTTTTTAAATACTTTCCTGTAATTGATGCTTTACTTTTTATTATGGTTTCCGGGGTTCCTTCAACGACAATTTTTCCTCCGTTATCGCCACCATCAGGACCAAGATCAATTACCCAGTCGGAATCCGCAACGACATCAAGGTTATGCTCTATTATGACAACGCTGTTACCTTTGTCAACAAGCTTATGCAATACTGATAATAATTTGTCAATATCTGCAGTATGAAGCCCTACTGTTGGTTCATCAAGAATATAGAGCGTGCTGTTTTTATTTTCGGTTTTCCTTGTTTTCCGTGCTGATGCAAGTTCAACTGATTTGTCAAGTTCAGTTACCAGTTTGATACGCTGTGCCTCACCTCCGCTCAGGGTCGGACTCTGCTGCCCTAATGTCAAATATCCCAGGCCAACATCCTGAAGCATCACAAGTGCCCGGTGAATTTTTGGATGTGCAGCAAAGAACTCAACTCCTTCATCAACGCTCATTGAAAGAATATCTGCAATTGTCTTACCTTTAAATTGAATTTCAAGCGTATCTTTTGTAAAACGTTTACCTTTGCATTCCTCACAGACCACAGCAACATCAGGGAGAAAACTCATTTCAATCTTTTTCATACCCTGACCTTCACATGCAGGGCATCGCCCTTTGTCAACATTAAACGAAAACCGGCTTGCATCATAACCACGCATTGCAGCTTCAGAGGTTTTTGCAAAAATTTTCCGGATATCATCCCAGAACCCGATATACGTTGATGGACACGAGCGGGGAGTTTTTCCGATCGGTTTCTGGTCAACCTCAAGGATACGCTTAAGCGGTTCCCAACCGGTAATTTTTTCACACCCGTAGAAAGAGCCTTTCTCATTAGCAATAAGCCTGCTTGTATTTGTAAACAAAATATCACGTATCAGCGTACTCTTGCCGCTTCCGCTTACACCGGTAATACAGACAAATGCACCAAGAGGAATACGGCAATTAATGGATTTTAAATTATGTAGTGTCGCATTTTTTATTTCCAGCCAGTTTGAGTCCCTGACAGATCGCTTTGTCCGTACATGCTCAAGTGGATTTTTAAGATACTGCCCGGTTATTGAACTGCGGTTTGCCATTATCTGCTTCAGAGTGCCTTCAGCGATTATTGCCCCTCCCCTTTTCCCGCCCCCCGGTCCTACATCCACAATGTAATCAGCACTTTTTATGGTATCTTCATCATGTTCAACAACAACAACGGTATTACCTTTGTTTTTAAGCATTTTTAAAGTGTCAATAAGCCGTGCATTATCACGCGGGTGCAATCCGATTGTGGGTTCATCAAGAATATAGCATACACCGCGCAGATTGGAACCCAGCTGTGATGCAAGCCGGATTCGCTGTGCTTCACCACCACTTAGTGTCGGTGCCGATCTGTCAAGTGTCAGGTAGTCAAGACCGACAAACGACAGAAATTCAAGCCGTGATTCAAGTTCTTTTATAATATCACGGGCAATGGCCTCTTCCCTACCAGTCCACCTGAATTCTGTAATTGCTTTTCGCATGAGCGCCACAGAGTATCCACAAAAATCGCTTATTGACATATTGTTAATCTTTACAGCAAGCGCTTCGGGTTTCAACCGTTTTCCATTACATGCCCGGCATACCTTCGATGTGCCATCATACCATTCATTCCACCAGATCTCCTCCCCACTCTGCTCCTCATCAAAGCCACTTATCTCAAGTCCGGTACCAAAACATTCAGGACACCATCCATGTTTGGAATTATATGAAAAGAGCCGTGGATCGAGTTCCTCAAATGATTTTCTGCATGACGGACATGTTCTTGACGTTGAGAACATACGGCGTTTTTTATTTGATCCGGTACTCATCTCAGCAACAATGGTACCTTTACCATAATCAAGTGCATTGATTATGCTTTTACGAACAGCATCCTCATTGTCCGTTTCTACTGAAATCCGGCATACAGGCAATTCTATTGTATGCTCCTTATACCGGTCAATTTTAGGCCATGGTGATGTCGGCAGGAGTTCATTATCCACACGTAAATGACTGAAACCTTTTGCATCAGCCCATTTTGCGAGATCGTTGTAAATTCCTTTTCTATTAAGAACAAGCGGTGCAAACAGATCTATTTTTTTTCCGGAAAACGTCTTCATTATTTCTGCACATACGGTATCAACAGTTAAGGATTCAATCGCGATAGCACATTCCGGACAATACTGAACACCAAGCTTTACATAGAGCAAACGCAGAAAATGATAGATTTCAGTGACCGTTGCCACGGTACTTTTACGTCCGCCTCTACTGGTCCGCTGCTCAATTGCCACAGTCGGAGGCACGCCGGTGACTGAATCGACATCAGCTTTTGATGACGGCTGTACGAATTGACGGGCATAAGCGTTAAGTGATTCAAGATACCGCCGCTGTCCCTCTGCAAATAATATATCAAACGCAATAGTACTTTTACCACTGCCACTGACACCGGTAATGACAGTAAATGCATCTCTTGGCAGGACTACATTTACATTTTTCAAATTATGTTCTTTTGCATTATAAATCGAAATCTGATTTTTATTTATAACCGGTACATATGCTGCAACATTCTCTTTTACCGTTGTTACCTTTTTGTCAAATACATGATTATAGGTATCAAGGGCTCTGGCAGTATGACTATTTTTGCATAGTATTAAATCTTGCGGAGTTCCGCAGAATAGTATCTGACCACCCTGCTCACCACCCTCCGGTCCCATATCAATGATCCAGTCTGCACCTTTAATAACATCGAGATTATGTTCAATCACAATAATTGAATGTCCTTCGTTTATTAGCGTCTTAAACGCATTCATCAGAATCTGAATGTCGGCGAAATGCAAACC
>CAYMGX010000108.1:13419-13778 GCA_964390065.1 uncultured Fibrobacter sp.
TTTTTATCAGCAATATATCCGGCGAGTTTTAACCGCTGTGCCTCACCACCGCTTAATGTCGGTAATGGCTGTCCGAGTTTAAGATATGATAAACCGATATCAATCAGGGGTGAAAGCATGGTTACTACCGATTTTTTATTTTTAAAAAACTCCACAGCCTCTGCAACAGTCAATTCAAGAATATCACTAATTGACTTGTGCGAACTATTAGTACTGTCTGATATGTGTATTTCAAGGATTTCATTATTCGCCTAATCAAAGATACCTGATCATCCATATCATAAATCACAAAATTCCGGTCAATCCCTAGTGCATCAGCTTCTTGTCTCAAAATCTTTACTGCAATCCCATGAAATGTC
>CAYMGX010000109.1:0-13731 GCA_964390065.1 uncultured Fibrobacter sp.
TGATTTCAGCACAACGTGAACGGATTTGTGAAACTATTCAGTAATTTAATTTGGGCGTTTAACAGGATGCAAGAAAATTTATCTGCTTTTATAATGGACAAATTGTTATAAAACATCAGAATAAATTGTCGACCTCAATAAAAAATGTGATAAAGATCACAGACTTTATAACATTTTTTATTATTTTACTTATTAAGTCTAAAATGTCTTTTGAGGAAATTAGTTTTTTTTTAGCTGATACCAAAGATCACTTAAAGGAACATATTGACCGAGGTGGTTGGTATGATTCTTATTCAAATGATATAACGGCATGGGTTCGTATACATGGTGGAGAAGGATGGGGTGGAGTGTATCGGGGTTTTCGATGTGTTTTACAGACGGAGAAGTTTTCAAAGGGGAATTAATAAATGTTGAAACAGTATAAGTACCTATAGATTAAAAGCCTACATTTCTAATATCCATATTTGATTCATCAATTATTCCAATATTATAGGTTCTTCCGAGATTATTTGGTTTTCCGGCAGATGCTTTTAAATAATCGGGGAGTGAGGGAATTGTATAGGGCTTGTTTTTGTTAATCCGCATAATTTTTATAGCCTGATATTCACAGGTTACAGGATCGGTGCTCATAATAAGTGTATTTGGATTTTTCCCTTTGGAATTTTGGTCAATAGACTTGACATAGGTTGAAAAATCTGAGACCCCGCCAAAAGGTCCTTTACCTTCATCAATTCCATATAATCCGCAGCAAATGGAGAGCACTGTCTTGTTGTAAACTGGTCCGGTACAGTTCATTGCTACAAGTCCCTCCTGATTTTGTGCTGCAAGCGATGGATCATACGATCCATAATGGTTTTTAAATCCAAGGAAAAATCCACCATAATTCTGATTGTGTCCGCTCAGACTGAACACATTAATAAGATAGGTGCATTTATTCAAACTTGAGGCATATGCATAACCATCAGCGCCATCTCCATACTGTATAATGGTATCTTTGACAAACCTGATCGGTGGAAATTGTGATTTTATATAATTTGCTTCTTTAAAGGCATGATGGTTATTTGCATCATAAACGATTATATTATCAGGTGATAAGATATAATCGTTGCCAACACGAATTGAAAGCAGATTTCTTACTATTGACAAAACAAGATAATAATGGGGTGTATTGTTTCCGGGATTAATAAGATTGGTTTTAATTGCAATTATTGTTGATTTCCTTAGTGGTACAGGAAAAAGATTATTCCATCCAGTGTTTACTGTTTTAACATTTGTTAATCGGGTAATACAGCTATCAAGCATCTGTCGAAGTCTTGAAGTATCGACTGAGATTGTTTGAGTCACACGGTAATCGTATGATAGTACAACTCTACCTGGCCACCGATTATTTGGTGATGGATTAAGTGGAACAATCGTATCTGCACATATGCAAAAAAAGATTGTTATAACTAATACGATACACCTTAAAAATATATACATTGTTTGGAACTTAAATTCCTCAGTGAAATCAAATTACATTTGAAACACGCCTCCTGAATCCCACCTCATCAGGAATTTCCAAAGTTCTCTGGCAGGGGGACTTGTAAAACATGATTTGTCATTAAGTCCCCTGCGGGGGGCGAGCATAACTTTTAATAATTTAAAAGTATTCACTGGCTCTGTACTGCATAACAAAGCCAGCGGACATAATCAGGAAATGGTAACTCTGGTTGACATTGTCAATGATCCGGATTTAAAAGAAACAAGATATGCACCTGCTGAAACTTTGCTATTGGCAGCATCACACTGATCCCATGAAAAGTGATTTTTGGCACCCTGAATTGTTTGTCTGTATTCACGAACCACTTTGCCATCAAGAGTCAAAACTACTATTTTAGCTGGTTGGTTAACAAATGATAGTGGTACTGTGTAGTTGATAAAACAAATATTCTGTGTAGCAATTGATCGTGCATTGATTTCTGCCCCGGTCTGTACCGATTCACGGATATGCTTGACAGGTGTAATGTTGGAACCATTAATGATTGTTCTGATATCCATTTTTGTTTCGTCAATAACGCCGATGTTATAGGTTTGGCTTAGTGCCCCTGTAACACCTCCTGATGCTCTCAGATATGTTGGAAGATTTGCAACTGCATAAGAATTACCATTATTCATGCGCATCATTTTGATGGCTTGCATTTCGCAACTGACAGGATCGGTACTCATAATTATCGTTGTAGGGTTGGTATTAGTTGATGATGGATCCATTTTTTTTGAATAGGTAGAGTAGTCCCCTGATGAACCACCTGGGCCTTTACCTTCAAGCATACCAAAAATACCACTGCACATACTCAGTACTGTTTTATTGAAAACCGGACCAGTGCAGTTAATATCTCTTAAGCAATCTGCAGCATCAGAACCATGCATACTGCTTGGATTAGAATAGGTTCCGTAATGGCTTTTAAAACCTATAGAAAAAGTACTTCCTATACTATGTCCGCGTGGGCTGAAAACATTAATAAGGAAATCACTGTTTTTTAATGTATTAGCATATGACCTGTTATTGAGAGCTCCATCGCCATGAACTGCAGCTGAATCTTTAACGCGTGCAATATTAGGGAGACGAGCTGCAGTATATCCGGCTGTATCCATTGAATTGGAATTATTCATATCGTAAACAGTAATGTTTGCTGCAGAGAATTTTGTACCATTTAAATCCATTTGCTGCAAGCCTTCGCAAATAGCTGCAACTGTAAACGCATGCGGACAAGGGTTTCCGGCATTCAGAATATTGGTCTTGATAGCAACTTTTGATGACGCTGTCAGGCCTGATGGAAAAACTGATTTCCATGCAGCACCGACAGTTGTTTCTCCTGTCAATAATAAGATTGCATCATTAACCATTTTCTTTACTACTGCTTCATTAACAGTCACACCGGAAGTCGCTTCTTTGTTATAATTAATAACAACACGTCCTTCCCATTTATTACCGGGACCTTTTGCGAGTGCTGCTGATGGAGCTGCTAAAGTCTCCAATGCGTTTGCACCAACCATTGATACAGCTGCCGTCGCAGCGGAGCCTTTTAAGAATGATCTTCTTGTAATAGACATAGTAACTCCCCGAACGTGTAATTAATTTTGTTTTTTCTTGAATACATTATAAAGATTTGCTGCATCAATTACAGACTTTGCATCATTGTTATAATTTGTATGATACGAAAGAATTAAAACTTCACCAAAGACTGCGATCCATGCACAACCCTCGGTTGACTCATTATCAAGCAATGCAATTGATTTGGATGCGCCGGTGATTGCATCTGGTGATTTTGTAAACTTGTCGCTTGCAACATAGGTATTAAATGCTTTCGAGGCGGCATCTTTTGTGGGGTAGGTCATAATCCAGATCTCATTTTTTTCATTGTTGGAATTAATAAGGCGTTGAGCAGCTCCATTAATCAAACCGGCATCAACGAACACAGGCGCGTCACCATCAACAAGTTCATCCATACCTTTTGTTGTTCCACTTGTTTTGGCAAGAAATTCTGCCCATTCCCAATCTGGAGATTCAAACGACCATCCCTGAATATCAGATTCATAAATTCTAAATGTTGATGCAGTAAATACATCCCCGCTCAATTCCTCTTCAACGACTTTGCAGCCAAAAAAAGATAATAGTGTAATAATTGCGATTGATAATCTGCGAATCATAGGATACTCCTTCTGTAAATAATATTAGAAAGTAATTGTACACAAAAAATTGACTTTAAAACTACTAAACCCGCCATTTGAGAACGTAAATGATTCCTGATTGTTGAGTGTAATGTTTGGCAATGTATGTAAAATCAACATAAAAACATATTCCAAATCAGGGTGTTCATTTGGAACATTGTTAACTTTGTTCCACTGAAGTTTGAAACTGTGAAGATTCGTAAGTGATCGTATGAAAAGCCATTTGTTCATTGAAAGAGATGCTTCAAGTAATGGAGCAATTGTTTGTCTGGATGCCGATGAATCATTAGTATAGGTAAGTTCAAAACTTGGTTTCAGCTGAAGCCAAGTTTTTGCTCTCCAGTTGTATTCTGTTAATCCCTTAAAAGAGAAATCATCGTAATTTGTGGCAAAATTAAAAGTGTTATTCCAGTTATTCTTTGAATTGAAATAAAATTTAAAATTATTATTAGAAGAGAATGTTTCTGTTGAATCGTTTTCCGACCAGGTGTTCTGGTTAGATAAAAAGAATGTTTCGTTTAAAAAAACATTAAAACCGGCACCTTTGTCGAGTTGTTTTCGTTGAATACCAATAACGCCAGTAAAATAATCACCAGCAGAAAGGTCACTGCTTGTATCAGATCCATTAATACTTTGTTTTATTGAACCGTTAAGTGCGAACCAGCCAAGTTTATTATTCCATCGTCCTGGTCTTAGTGTTAGTGTCAATTGACGGTTTACAGAAATGTTACTGCTGTCAATATCTGCATATTTGTTGGCAACACTTGAATAAGTACCCATGAAATTGACACCTCTTGGAAATTCCACAGTAACAAGCTGAATAGAAGGAGCACTATAGCTGGTCAGATTATTTCCTAAATCACCGTTCTTTGTTTCACTACTGATTATACAGGTTACAGGTTGAACAGGATTGAGAGTTAATTTGCCAACTGTTGAACGCCCGGATTTGAAATTATCATCAAATAAACTGTTATATCGATATTGCGTATGTGTCAGTTCATACTTGATTTTTTGAAAATGTGTAAGTTTAGCAAGAAATGGTGACGGTGTTTCGTATAACTTGATCATGAAACGGTCTTTAATATGGAAAATACTATCAAAGAGATCGTTTGTATCATTTTCATTGTCATCAAGGATAACTCTTGAAATGTCAAAATCCAGAAAAGGAAAACCCTGATAATGAATACCGGTTTGTGCATTAAATCCCGATTCTGTTCCGGAAAGGGCAGAAAAACGGTGCTGTGAGTAGGTTATCGGAATTTCAGGTTTCAGATTGTAATTAGTTGAAAAATTATACTCATTTTTAATTTTACCAAAACCGCGTGTAAACGTATCTGCTGTTGAAAATCCGGTATCTGCAATAAGTCCATTAAAAGTAATACTGAGATTTTTACCGATTCTGCTTTGGATATCAATTGCACCGGCACTACTCTTTGTTTGCGGATTAAATGAATACTCTGGTGTCACTTTTAAAAGTAAATTAGGATTTTCTTTACGATATTCAACTGGTACAGCAAAATTTACAATAGATTGAGTTGAATCCTTTTTAATATTCTCAACACCACCGCGTATTGAAAGCCAGGATAGGGGAGAAATGATACCGGTCCCATAAAATGTTTCACCAAAATTATAAAAGGGTTTGAATTCGATCTCTTTATTTCCATTTCTTGGTAACGGTTGTACTTTATAGGTAACTGAAATGAGTGAACTTGGATCAACCGGCGCATCCATACTGATCTGAAGAGAATTTGTCAAACGATAGAATGCAAAATACTTTGCATCAAGTTCAACACCATCAACCCAGACTCTTACTGTACCGGGTAGTAATTGCACGGTATCTTTTTTTTGTGTCAATGAATCCGCTATTTGCGTTATTGCTAATGAATCAATTGTTATTGAATCGGAAAGCGTATTTATAAGAGTGTCAACAGGAGTTGACTCAAGCTGGTAATTGCCATCAGGACGGTATTTAAGTACCTTCCAATTTGACCGGGATGTTATGAAACCTGCACCAGCTGACATTTTTGCAATTTTTCTATCTTTGTCTTTCAATTTACTTTTGGTATCAAGGCCAATCTGTAATCCTTCATAAGAAACTGGAATTGATAATTTTGATTTCATGACATCAGTTTCACATGTGCCACCACGAACCGTCTGGACAATGTCGCCTGATGCACCTTTGTAAATAGCAAGTTTTGATGCAGGGACAGAACTGTTTGTGTTGTTAAATGAAACGTCGAGTGACCGGCCATCTGCATCTGCGGTGTGAATGTTTACATCTGCCACAAAATCGGGTTTTGTCCATTTGACAAGAAGTGTGCTGTCGGTTGAATCCGCAGCATAAACAGGATTGTTTAAAGAATCCCATCCGACTCTGACAGAATCATGAATAAAGCCGGCACTGTTTAAGGAAGATTTACTTTCAATAAAACCTTTGATGTTCGTATAGAAACCCGGTTTATACTGCAGCATCGGACCTGCATCGGTCCAGCTTACCTTTGATTGGGAATTATTCTGCTTCGCTTCAATACCGGACCATGTCTTGCTGCTGAAATTATAAATAGAGATTGCATCTTTATAAAATAGCAGTAAGTCAGACTTGTAAACAACTTTTTGGGGGGGTTCACCCTCTTTTGTTGATGGATAATCAAGGAATGAAAATTCTGATTTGGTAGTGTTATAAAACATGAGTCTGGATTTCATCGAAAGGCACATGTCAAAGTTGTTTTTTGTAAACGACATAATTGGTTCGGTAATATTAATATCCAATTGTTTCAGAACGGTATTTTTTTCCAGTTTATATATTTTGTCAATGGTTGAAAAGTAGGTGACATCCGATTCGACCCAGGCATCAAGGATTACATTATCCGACTTTATTAACTCCCAGATTTGTGTATTCGGTACATAAATATGTAACCGGTTACCCGAAATTTGAGTAATAGATAGTGATGACTTAATAAAATAGGAAGAGTCGAAAGCGGATATATCTGATGCAAAACGGTTCCATTTCTCTGTACCAATGGTAAAGGTATAAAGTATTCTCTGTCCAAGACACTCTACCGTTGTCCCATCACTGATGATCGCACATTTAGTAAATTTTTCAGGAGCAGGAAAAGATTGCCATTCTCTTCCAAGTTTGTCAAAACGAAAGAGTGTGTCGTCAGTTGACAGCCAAAGATAATCCATATCAGATGCAAGTTTTCCGGTACGGCTTTTATCATCAGAAAAAGTTATCCGTTCAATTGCCTGTGTAGACATGTCAATCTGATAAATACCTGCTTCGGTTGATATCAATAACGATTGTTCATACTCGATTATATCATGGATTGCCCCGGTTGTACGTGTCTGATCCAGAGTAAGCGGATAAACATTACGCGAATCGGATGAGTAGACAAAAATTGATGTTCCATTATATATCCAGCTTATTTTCCCATTGGAAAACGTCTGCCACGAAAGCGGATTTGCAGTAATCAATGATGTAAACAGCAGTATTAAAATCAGTAACAGCTTGCGCATCTTAGTATCTCTATCCTTTATATAATGATATCACTTTTTAACTATCTCAGCCTTAACCTTAACCTTAACCTGCTCTTTACACCATAATCTCACTGATCATTGATGATTCCACATTCCCAAAACCAAGGGCCGCAGCTTCTTTTAAATGTTTTACCTGTTTTCCCTCAAAGGTTTTACCATACCAGGATGCAAGCGTGGTCGCATAACTGTCAACTGCAACCGGATCAGTTCCTGCAATAAACGTATTGAGTTGTGTTACTTTTCCCGGACCTGCAGGACCATTATCAATGAGTGCCCGTGATGCATCAACGAGGCACAGGTGCGGCTTAATATAGTAAAGCTGTTCGGCTATTGCTGTTGCCATTTCGTAATCACGATGGAAAATCCCGCGATCCTTTACAAGGCCCATAAGCCCCTTTATGTTAAAGGACACTCCACCGGCACTATGTGATTTCGCAGTAGGTAGCGAAAGCAGGAAATCTACAGAGTACACTTCCTTGACAACATCTGTGGTGGTGAGTTGTTTTGCCTTACTCTCGGTTTTTGTGACAAACATTGAATCCTGTTTCGGGGTATACACAACAACACCTTTTAAGCTTTTTACTGCTTCAGCTATACCTGTCTTCTCTTTACAGTGTGCGGGATCATGAAGTGTATTGTCACAAACAATCACCCGTGATGCACCTGCGTCAAGACAGAGTTTTGCAGCAGTGTAAACAGCTTCCGGTGATGTTCCCGTACCCCATTCAGGAGGGTTTGCAAAACTCATATTCGGCTTGATCATCACACGGGCACCTTTTTTAACAAAACGTGAAATCCCGCCGAGTTTTTCAAACAGTTTCGGCATTACATCAGCAGCACTTCCTTTACCTACAAAAACCTCACTTTTACTGCCAGCTGCCTGCGCAAATACATTTGATCCAACAGTAACCGCAACACCCCCGGCAATAGCACCTTCTATAAACGTACGTCTCGAAAAATCCATGATTTATTTCCCCTATTGTAATATTACTATTTTGTTAAAATATGCTGTCGTCAAGTTCTTCTTACTTCTTACTTCTTGCTACTTGCTACTTGCTACTTGCTACAATTATTACTCAAACCCCACCGGCAAATCACTCTGATTCTCCTGTGGAGTATTGTCAAGTGATTTATGGCCGGTCTTTTTTCTTTCCAAATCCATTGTTTTACGTTGTGATTGTGTTAGATAATCACCACTGGACTTTCTGTTCTCACCAAAACGCATTACTGAAATTGCTGCCTGATCATTGACGGGGCAGTGGTGTTCACACATACCGCATCCCATGCACAGATCTTCCTTGACAACGGGAACAGTGAATTTCCCTCCCGTAGTTTCGAGTTCAAGAGAATCAATTGCATTAAACGGACAGACTTCATCACATACAACGCATTCCTTATTCTGCTCCCACGCGATACATTTGTTTTTGTCAAGAACTGCTGTTCCAATTTTTATATAGGGCTTGTCTGCAGGTAAAACTTTACGGATTGCGCCTGTCGGACAGACATTACCGCAGATCGCACACTGTCCTTCACAACCTCCGATTTTCGGGACAATCTTCGGAGTGTATAGTTTGTTAAAACCATCAGTAAACATGCATGGTTGAAGTGCGTTTGTCGGACATGCTTTCATACATGAACCGCACGCAAGACACTTTGCGAGAAATTCTGTTTCTGGTAATGATGCTGGTGGACGAATCAGTTTCCCATGGTCATCACGCTTTAACGATGCTGTTGCCTTGTATGCAGGAAGTGCAATAAGGCCACCTGCAAGTCCTCCAAGAACGTGACGGCGTTTTACATCGGTTGGAACTGATTCATTTTTGGAAATTTTGCTAAAAGAAAACCTGTTGCACTCATCTTTCATTGATACACAAATACCGCAGACAATGCATTCTGATGCAGATGTCTTTTTAACATCCTTTTGAGGTATCGCTCGGGTGGGGCATGCTTTTGCGCAGCGGGCACATGAATTACATTTTGATTCAGTAACTTTTCTTCTGTAAATTGACCAGTTGGATAGTAGGCCAAAAAAAGCTCCTGATGGACAAATATACTGACACCAGAATCGTTTGTCCCAGAAGGTGCCTCCAAAGACGATAAACATGAGAATAATCGTTACTCCAATACCGGAAAACAGAGGAATTTTCGTTGTAAATGTTTGATTCAGATAGCTGCCGGCATCAGGAAATACGGCTCCTATTGCATGATGAGAATCACTGACAAACACATTGAGTGCAGGATTTACAACGGTTGTAAAGATTCTGGTAATAAGAAGGATAGGATCAAAAAAAAGTGGAACAAGAATGCCAAATGCACTTAATGTAACAGTAATAATCAGCAGTATGTATTTCAATCGATGGAGATAGATTGCAGGGCGACGTTCATTCGACCGGATTTTTGGAAGCGCAGCGTCGACAAGGTCAATAAGGGTACCCAGCGGGCAAACTGCTCCGCAGAAAATTCTTCCAAATGTGATCGTAGCTACAAGAACGATCCCTGAAATAAGAACCAGATCGAAAAAAAACTGTCTGGATGCAATGCTTACAAGAATGGTTGTCAGTGGATTCTGTTTTAGAAAAAAATCGCTGTCGATAGAGTAGGCATTTGGATATTTGTTTAGTAAGAAAAAAAAGATTATAAATGCCAGAAAAAAAAATGCCTGAATTATTATTCTGATTTTACGCATGTGTAGTATAAAACCTTGCCTGTTTTAAATAGTTCTGTACGTTTCCGGTTATATGTTGACTTGTTAGAAAATCACCTTTATAATCCAGTTTGTTTAATAAATATATTACATCCATAGTAAAACGCCCTACAATTTTTTAAAATCCTCGCAGTAATGTATAGATTTTGTTGACCGGTATGTAAAATTCTGTTTACCATAATTCTGTGATAATTTAAAATACTTCGATCAGTGCTAAATTTTTTGTTTACTACCGATCTTAATTTATATTTGTACTTCAAAACTCTTGAAATACATATAAAATCAAAGGTAGTACAAATGATTCAGTTTTCACAAAGCGCACAGCAGATGCGCTCATCAGAAATCCGCAGATTGATGGCCCTTGCTGCGGATCCATCAATAATTTCTTTTGCTGGTGGTATGCCCTCAAATACACTATTCCCTGTTAATGTGATCGATGAGATTTATAAAGGACTGAGTGAGAATCAGAAGCAGGTTGCGATGCAGTACGGGCCCACATCAGGGTATCCTCCACTGCTTGAGTCATTGAAAAAGTATCTTGAAAGTAAAGATATGTCAATGAACGGGCAATCGCTGATTATCACGACCGGTGCACAACAGGCGATCAATCTGCTGACAAAAGTACTTATTGATCCCGAGGATGTCGTTATTACTGAACAGCCAAGTTTTATTGGGGCTCTTGCAGCATTTAAATCCTATGGTGCAGTACTTGATCCTGTTGATCTTGACAATGACGGAATTAGTGTTGATGCATTAAAAACGTCTCTTGACAAAAACGGTGCCAAAGCAAAAATGCTGTATCTTTGTCCATACTTCCACAACCCTGCCGGTATAATTTACAGCCGGGACAGAGTTCGTGAGTTGCTTGATGTGTTAAAAGGAAGTAATATTGTTCTGCTTGAGGACGATCCATACGGTGAGTTGTATTTCGATGAATCCTGTAAACCTTTGACGAAATCAATGAAAGCGTTAACTGCAGGAAATGAACCTGTACCTATTTGCTATACAGGATCATTTGCAAAGATCTTTGGACCTGGTTTCCGGCTCGGATGGCTTTTGGGGCCTACAGAAATTGTAGAAAAATGTGAACTTGCAAAGCAATCCATGGACGCTTGTACATCAACGTTTACCCAGGTGCTTGCAAATGAATTCCTGTCCAGAGGAATGCTTGAGCCATACGTTCAGAAACTGCGAAAGGCTTATAAAGAACGGTCATTAATTATGCTTGATGCACTTAAGAAATATATGCCGTCAGGTGTTATCTGGACTACACCCAAAGGTGGATTTTACATTTGGGTAACTATGCCCGAAGCAATGAATTCATCAGACGTGTTCCAGGAATCAATTAAAAAAGGTGCTGCATTTGTCATTGGAAATGCATTTGATCCGCATGGTGTAAAAAATAACAGTTTCAGACTGGCTTTTTCGCATACACCCCAGGAACGAATTGATGAAGGTATCAAAATTATCGCTGATGCCATCTGTAAACTGATGAAATAACGTATTGGTCTCTGTGTATGAGGCACTTTAGATGTAGTGTCTCATTTAAAATTGTAGTCATTGCATCAAATATAATGTATCTTATCACAGTTCTTTTTGCTTTTGAACCGTCAAAACGAATGAATTCTATTCAATATCTGGAGGTTATTTAATGATGTGGTCTGGTTGTATTACGGCAGTTGTAACTCCATTCACCAAGGATGGGAAAATTGATGAAAATGGTTTTGCCTCAAATATTGAGTACCTGATCAGTAAAAAAGTATCTGGAATTATTCCGTGTGGAACAACTGGAGAATCAGCGACACTTGCATGGGAAGAACATAAAAGAATCATTGAAATTGCAATCAAAACTGCGGCAGGCCGGATTCCGGTTATTGCAGGTGCCGGTTCAAATAATACACAGGAAGCTATTACAATTGCGAAACATGCCGATACGCTTAAAGCCGATGGCGTTCTCTGCATTGTACCTTATTATAATAAGCCTACTCAGGAAGGTATGTATCAGCATTTCAAGGCAATTGCACAAAGTATCAGTATCCCTGTATGTCTCTATAATCTTCCTGCCAGATGTGTGGTAAATATGCAGCCCGAGACAGTTGAACGGTTAATGGAATTTGATAACATTATCGGACTTAAAGAGGGTAACTCGGACATGGTGCATGTTTCAGAGATTCATCGCAGATGTGGTGATCGCCTTACGATTCTCAGTGGTGATGACCCGGCAACATTGGCAATGCTTGCAGTTGGTGCAAAAGGTGTCGTTTCTGTTGCGGGCAATATTATCCCCGATATCATAAACACAATGGTTTCTCATTTTATGAATGGAAATGTTACAGAAGCACGAAAAATCCATGAAAAATATCTGCCATTCTTCGGGGCGCTCTTTTATGAAACCAATCCGGTACCTGTTAAAACTGCAATGCGCAGAATTGGTCTTGCGGCTGATGGCGTACGTTTACCAATGGTAGATATGTCTGAAGCAAACAAAGCAAAACTTTTTAACGTGATGGATCAGGTGGGTATTAGTAAATAATTTACAAAACATCTATTAGTAAAGTGTAAAATTCGGAGAGAAGATACCGGCAGGTAACTTCTCTCTTTTTTTATGTCAGTTTACGATTCCTCATCTGTCAATGGAAAGAACTGAATATTCGCCTGATAAACATGTTTTGGATCCCGGCTTTCACGGGCAATCTCTAATAGTTCCTGTTCGAATTCTTTAAATCTTTCCTTTATGCGATGCATGGTATCATCTGAGATGCTGATTGTCAGAGATGAATATCGTTTTTTGTATTGAGGTTCAGAGTCAATGCATTCTTTTGCAATATCAATCATCTTAAGGTTGTAGTTACGAATCCCGATAGCTACAACATCATTTTCAGTTTCAGTTTCAAGTGCCCGTGATGACTGTGAGTAGGATTCATCCTCATTGGCGACAATAAAACCCAGTTCAAGAAGCAGACGGATTGATTTCTTAACCTGTGATGCGGTAAGATGCGGTTTTATTTTTTTCGCGATTGATCCTGCATTAACCGGCGGTTTTTCCAGTGTTATCAATTCACGAACAATACAATGATACCACTCACTGTAATATTGGTAAGCACCTGAAGTAATTACAGCAGAATTAAGCGGGCTCCTGAACGAAGACATCAAATCGTAATAATAACTTTTCCGGCTGTTTGTTTTTGCCTGGGAAAAGAGAACAAGGTGGTTGAAATACTCCCGTTCCTTGTCACGCAATTGAAGTCCGCACAAAAGGCGATCTATGCTTCGCAGTCCGATGTTTCTATGCCCATCCATAACAAGTTTTATATAGTTTGGTGATGGAAAACCGAGCTCCTTTGCCATAATTCTATGCGAATAGTTTTTCTGCATTTGACATCGATACGTGAAATAATCACGGAGAAATGCACGAAAATCATTATACGAATAGATGTTTGGATGCTTTATCTTATTCATTATGCTAAAACTTGTTATGTCTATCATTAACCTTCAGTAAATATATATCATGTTAAACGCAACAGATAAAAACTAAATATATGTTTAAACTGTTGATAACAGAATTATTATCAAAGTGTTATGACAATAGTTAATTTACTTATGGGTATGTTTGTGTACAATAGACTCATTTTAGAACGGAAAAATTTAAATATCTTGAATTTACCGTTGACATGAATGATGCGTTGTTGTAATTTATGTCAGAATTTGGGGCTGTAGCTCAGTTGGGAGAGCATCAGGCTGGCAGTCTGAGGGTCAGGGGTTCAAACCCCCTCAGCTCCATT
>CAYMGX010000110.1:0-10884 GCA_964390065.1 uncultured Fibrobacter sp.
GAGGAATATGCACCATCAGTAATTCTCAAAGAAACCCGATGGAACCTGGAGGAAAGTCCCTATATCATCGAAAGGGATTTGACAATAGAGAGAGGTGCAAGTTTGACCATTGCACCCGGTGTCAGAATTATTATTCGAAAGCCAAAACGATTCGACACGATCACTCAATACGATGCATCAGATTCTGTGCTTGTATCAATCCGCGTTAAAGGCGCCCTGAACTGCATTGGTAAACGAGATCAACGTATACAGTTTATTCCTCAAAGTGCCTCTAAAAACACCGTTGGCTGGTACGGAATTGTTTTCGACAATGCCCCCGGTAATTTTGCAGAGATAGCATTTACTAATATTGTAAATGCATATCGGGCAGTATCAGTACGACAATCCGAACCTGTTATCCGGAATAATATTATTGAATTCAATCATATCGGAATTTATTGTTCTGTAAATGGAAATGCAAAAATTTACAATAATATAATCACTGGCAATTTTCTGGCAGCTATTCACATCCGTGAAGCGAATCCCCACATCGCAAATAATATAATCGTTAACAACAGAAATATTGGTGTTTTGTGTGATGGAAAGTCAAAAATAAACTTCGAGTATAATTGTGTATACGGAAACTCTGATGGTGACTTTCTTGATTGTCAACCTGAACTTGGAGTAATAGTCAAGAGCAAAAAAAAGAATGCACCCGAAACCGATATTACAAACAATATTTATAAGGATCCCGTATTTAAAGGAACCAGGGCAGAATCTGATGCAAAGGCACATGATTTAACTATTCCTACTGACATGTCGGATGTTAAAGATACATCCCTTGCAAATATCTATTATGAAAATACCTCATCACCGTACGAGTCCCCAATAGAACATAAAACAGGTATAAAGCGTTTTGAGCTCAGTCGCTATTCGCCATGTATCGAGTCTGGTCTTCCCGGTGATGATTTTAGGAACGTTGACAAATCACGAAATACGATGGGTATCTGGGGAGGACCGGAATATTATGTTACAAAAGAAAAAGCCGCCGCAAACGCCCCGGTAAAAAAAGCACCTGCAAAGTCAGGCGGTCATGGAGCTCCTAAAAAATCGGGTGGCCATGGTGCCCCCAAGAAAAAAGGCGGACACTGACCTCATTTGTCTGCTAATTGAGCATCCTGAATGTGAATGGAATGATAATCCACACCGCACATGGCGTACCATTAATTGTTGCCGGTTCAAATTCAAGCTGTAGACATGCATTGTAAACCGATTCTTTTGTACCGTAACCAAGATCATTGAGAACAATTGCTTTTTTAACTTTTCCATCAATGTCAACAAGAACCCGGACCTTCACAACTCCTTCCACCCTGTTTTCGGTCATCTCGGATGTGTACTCCGGTTTAACGACATTTTTTATTTTTGGCGTTGACGTAATCGTAGTAACACTGACAAGCTGTCCTTTCAACTCCTCTTTTGTTACCGTAAAGGTGTCAATCGGCACATTGAGCGTATTACCCAGTTTACCGATAACAGCATCAGTGGCACTACCACCACTTCCAAGTCCTGTGGAATAAACACGTTTCAATCCATACACTCTGCGCACCACCTTCGGTTGCTCTGCCTGAGGCGGCTGTTCTACAAAATCATTCTGTTTCTGCGCCAGCACCGGATTTTGTGTCAGGTCGACAGGTTCTTTTGGAACCTCTGCCGGCTTTTGCGGTGCGATTTCCTCTCTTTTCTTTTCCTTTACAACCCGAACAATCTCTTTTTGTTTCTCCTGGATGATAAAACTTGTTGTTATCTGTGATATCTTCTCTTCAAGTGTCTTTACAGGAGGAACGTTCCGGTGAAGATAATATCCACCACATCCAAACAGGAGAAGCGACACCACAACGATAATTGTGAAATAATCACGCTTACCATAACGATCCATGTCATGTGATGCATACCGGGCGAGCAGTTTTTCACGTGAATCCAACGCTATTCCTCCTGCACCACAAGCACCTTGAAATCATCAAAGCCGGCTTTTGAACAGGTGAACATAACCTTTTTAACAATCGAGAAAGGAATCTCCTTGTCCGCCTGAATCAGGAGTTTCCCTTTTGACAAAGAATCCTTATTTTTTACAGCCTGCGCTTTCATCATTTTAAACAGTTCCGGAATCAGGAAATCCTCCGATGATGCGATTTTCTGATTTGTCACAATAACTTCATCATCAACGAGTACCTGCGTCTGCGTAATATGAAGATTGCAGTACGGCTGAGGACTCTTTGATGCATCAGAGAGCGGCAGTTCGAGATCGGTTGACGGAGTTACGAGATTGCCTTCAACGGAGAAACTCTGTATCAGGAAAAACAGCAGGATCACCATTATATCAACAAGTGACGTCAGCTGCGGCCTGAACGTTCCCCCTTTTTCAAGTCCTCTGTGAAGATCTCCCGGTTTCATTCCAAGGCTCCGGGATCTGTTGTGGCGCTTGACAAACCAACCTTTGAAAATCCGGCACATCTGCAGATATCCATAGTTTTGACAATCGTTTTAAAAGGGATCTGATCTACTGACGCAACAACAATCTCCCCCTTGAAATCAGTATCCGATGCCCGAACCAGAAGCCGTTTTGATAGTGAATCGAATGGAATCACGCTATTAATATTCGGTAAAGAATCAAGCAGCTTATCTCCAAGTACAAGACCGACATAGTGGTTATCGAGACGGACGGTTAATTTCGGTTGCGGTTTTTCCTGCGAATTGTTCATTGACGATTCAACATTTGGCGGAAGTGTAAATTCGACAATTGCCAACTTTGTAAAGATTGCCATTGATATCAGAAACGCAACAAGAATAATAAAAATATTCATGAGCGGCGTGATATCAAGTTCAATCTCATTCTCAAGCGTCTCTGATGGCTTCGATGCCCTGAAAAATTTAAGCTGCATTTATGAGCGTTTCTTTTTTAAATAATTCATACACTTTACAACGGATTCATCAAGATCTTTTATCAATTGACTCTGTTTGTTCGACAAGACTGTATAACACACCATACAAAACACTGCAACGATAAGCCCAAAAGCAGTACAGGTCATAAACTCGGATATGCCCTTGGCAAGCATCGCGGCCTTCTTTGATGCCTCAACGGAAACCAGTGATGAAAACGAGAGCTGCAACCCGCTGATTGTTCCCAAAAGTCCAACCAATGTCGCGATGTTCGCAAAAAGCGCAAGGTAATTAAGCCTTTTTGTAAATCGCGGTACCTGACTGATCGACAACTCTTCAACACCCTCCTGAATTTCGTCAATTGACATATTCTCACTATATCTGTCAACTGCAATACGAAGCAGCGATTGCAACGGAGCCTTTGACGAAACAATCGCTTTTGCATCATTAACCCGATTTTCATTAAGAGCCTTTGCAATATCGGCCACCATCCTGCGTCCATTTCCCGCGCAAGTGACATAGTAAAAGATCATTCGTTCGATTACCACTGCAACGCCAACTGCAAGTACCGCAAGTATCACCCACATATACATTCCACCACCCTCAAACCACGTTGCAAGAGAATCTATCATTGTTTCCTCCAGAATAGTATTAACTCAGAATCAGGTACAACAACAAAAAGAGTAATTACAGTTTTATAACCATTACCTGAATTGGAGAAATCAGGTAAAAACAGTCAGTATTCTTTGTAAATCCAGCAACCAATTGTATATCAATACGATATAACAATAATTGTACCACACTGTAAAAATAATAATCGGCACTGGTATATCAAATATTTGTAATTTCGGGATTGCACATCAGATATTGTCCACGATTCCAATCTCTACAGGATTTAAGTATTGATTGACACTGCAATTATGGGTATAGTTCAAAACTATGTTCTTAAATAGTAACAGCGTTTTGAAGCCTTTTTGAAGTCATTGTAATATTCAGAGCTTCAGCGTTGACCTCTTTGTAAATACTTTCCAGAGACGCTGTATTAAAAAGATCTGAAGGCACTGAACATAACGTTGACAGGGCATTAAGTACCGTAAGCGGATGAATCGATTTCATGCATTTATTATTACCCCGACACGGAACCTTATCCACTCTGTAAATGCAAGGGCTGCAGTAAATATCATTATTCTGCAAAGCAATTTGTCTTACATACTCATAGTCGGCATAATGAGACCTATTACCGGGTCCCCACAGTGAGACTGTCTTTGTACCAAGACTTAATGCGATATGAAATAAGCCGGAATCATTGGTAAGCATACACTGTGCATTTTCTATAAGCGACAATACTTGTCCAAATGGTAATTGGCCTGCGATATTGTATGTTACCATTCTGGATTTTTCAGTAAGTTTTTCATAAATTTCTGCATTACCGGTGAATTCATCGGCGCTTCCGATCAGGAAAATAGTACCTTCATACATACCGGAAAAGACATTTATCAGTTCAGCAAAATACTCCCCCGGCCACTTCCTTTCTGTAAGAAGTTCTGATGCATTTGGATTAATAACGATATACTTACTGTTGTAATTACCTCTTGCGTCTTTCAAAAAACACTGTACTTTTTCGATATCATCTTTTAAAATAGTTGGTTTGTCAAGCTTTAGATTTGTTGAATAGGCACCACAAGCTTTCGCCAACATCATGTATATCCAGCTTATATTTCTATTGTCGTTAAAGTAAACCAGATGAGTATGAAGTCCTAAACGGAAGGCAGTACTTTCCCTGTAAAAACCATAGCGATTTCTGGCCAGACTGAACGTAGCCAAAAGAGTTGAATAAGCAGAGTAAACTTCCAAATCAAAATAAAGATCAACGCGTAATTGCCAGAATCTCAATAAAACTCCAAGTGAACTCACTATTGTAGAGTAAATTGACAAATCATCAACATACAGAACCTCATTAATATTATTTAACCGCTCAGCAATCATCCTGTTTTTACATGATGTTAAAACTACAATTTTTGCATGCGGATGCTTATTGCGAATTTCGCGTATCATTGGAGTTGCCCTGCAGATACTGCCCATTCCAACAAGTTTTGCAATCACTATGGTTTTAACATCGAACTCAGTCAAATCGTGCTTACGATTGAGAAGAATACCAACAGGGCGAACAATACAATTTAAAAAAAGCGCAACCGGACGTAATACAACTCTGTCAAGAAATATTTTCTGGTTGAATTTCAATGCGCTCATTTATCTGACCCTTTATTCTTTACCGCAAACAACAACATCGTTGAAAATGCAAAATAAACTGCACACAAAACAATAAACATTTTAATTGAAACAATCTGCCAGGGTGCATGCGCCCAATTACCTGCAATTAAAGATAGCCAATTATATTCCGGAATTATAATTCGACCCGGGCCAACATATCCACCACCATAATAATAAATAATTTGAGTCAGAATGCCTGTGATATCGGTAAAGAGAAATAAGCCAGCGATACCTGCAAACCAGTTAAATGATTTATCTTTTAGCAAATACCAGAAAATATACAATTCAGTTGCATAAAATGCATAAGAATAATAACCGGCAACTGCCGTTACCCTCTGGGCATAGGTCGCAGTTTCAATACCAAGCTTCATTAAAGCAACAAACAGTGCTCCCTGAAGGATGACTGAAAAAACAAAGAAAAGCGTCAATGGATCATACATTTTTTTAACAATAGAAGGCAGCGATCTGACCAGTAAGATCAGTGTAATAGCATACAGAGTAATATAAAAGACATAAACAAGCGGAAAATTTGCTATACTTGACCAGTTGCCAACCCAGATCCGGAGAGTAATGATTTTAACTACCTGAATATAACCATCCAGAGAGGTTATATAAAAATCAATAAAGCTTTTAACATAATTTATTGCATATCCACTATTCTGAAGGTCAGATTGTATCAGGTTTCCATCTAATTGTCCTGTGATTTTCAAATGGAATAATAGCGTAGGAAGTGATATGCATAAAGCAGCAACTGCGAAAAGCGCAGTAGATAAAAGATAGCGGGCGTTTTTATTTGCTATATATGCGACAATACCGATAAGGCAAAAAGCAGGCAAAAAAAGTAATGCATACGTTTTGGTGATTATCGAAAGTCCGGTTACTGCTCCAGCCAGTAATGCATAAATAAGTGCAGTTTGTTTTTTTTCTGATGATGCTATCAGCGTTTTAAGTAATAGGAGACATATTAAGGCATTAAACGTATATGCCAGTGCATCATTTGAAATTCTTGCACCAATCATGTAAATCATCGGTTGAATTGCAAACAATACTACAAAGAAAAGTTTATGTTTTTCTTTACACTTATCAGAAATTGCTTTCCCGAACAAGTAAAAAGGAATCATCGATAGTGAGAGTAGTAAAAGCGAAAGAAATGAAAAACAATAGTATGCCTGTATAAAATATGAGGGATTTATTCTTTCTACAATAGAGTTTAAAATCCAGTAATAAAGCGGAGGATGTTTTCTTTGCCAGTTATTTTCACTATCCACATACTTTACATTTGGAGGGTAAAACTTCATTTTCCAGAGCACGTGCTTTAATGAGTCAATAGTTGAAAAACTTTGTGTGTAATATTTCTCATAATGAAGTCCGCTGCTATCATTGGTTTCCATGTGTTTGCATAGTGGCATAATTTTTAATAGTTCCAACGAATTTTCTGAAATCGGCATTTTTTTAAGATCCCGTTTTCCATGATCATGAAGATACTGAAGGTAATCAATATGCCCAATACTATCAAACCCTTCAAGCGGAGGAGTCATAAGAATCTGAATGGAACCTCTCAGCAGAAACAAACAGAATAAAATCAGAAATATTTTATTATGTGTAAATAAATTACGCTTCATTACCAGGTACCTTTATGGTTCATGCGAATTATACCCCTGCCACAGGATATTTTATATTTTTACTGGACCAGATACAATTGCCGCCCGAAATACAGTTCCTCTATCATGAACTCACAGAACAACAAGGGCAATTTTCTCAACCATTTAACCTAAAACCCGCAGTTGAATCGTGTAATTTAGGTTTAAAAAGCGTACTATGGCCATACAAATAAAAAAGGAGAACACAAAGATTCTCCCTTTAAATACCTGTAACCTAAAAAAGGCAATACGTTGTTACTTTACCTGACGTTCAACAGTTTCCTTGTCTACGTTTTCACGAAGAGCATCTTTAAATGAGCGATCGAGGTTGATCGGGTCTGCGTTTGGATCGTCAGTATCCATAATGTAAACAGGTGTCGGGTTGTCGAGGTAACCAACGACTTCCGCATTATCAAACACGAATGTTCTGCTTCTACCTGTGGCCTGAACGTTTGACTTTTCAATCCAGCCAACCTGACCATTTACTCTTATTTTATGAAAATTGCCTTTTGAATCGAGAATCGATAGACGGTCGCTTGTACCAACAGTAAACAATGGTTTCTCGTACAACTCACGAATTTCGTTTTTGTAGACGCCTACACCATCTTTGTTGGGAGTAACAATTTTCTCTGCTGCAAACAGTGCAGAGATCGAAAATGCCACTAATAATGCAATCATTCTTAATTTCATACAATTACCCCTTCTAAAATGTATCCTATGCTCAAGGACCCGTATCTAATAGTAAGTATAATATATTCTTTTTTTTTTATCTATGCAAAAAATATTTCTACTCTCTACTATAATAGTATCCAATTGATTAGTAACGGTTCTATCCTTTAAACGCAAAATCCATATCTTTAACCGCTTTTGTCTCATCAAGCCTGCCCACAGGTGTTGTCAATGGTGCATTTTTGATATTTTCAGGATTGGTCTTTGATGTTTCCGCGATCTCTTTCATCGCAGCGATAAACGAATCAAGCGTCTCCTTGCTCTCCGTTTCCGTCGGCTCGATCATCATAGCCTCTTTAACAATCATTGGAAAATAGATTGTAGGAGGATGAAACCCGCGATCGATGAGTGCTTTAGCGATATCAAGCGCGTGAATGCCCTGATCACCCTGATTTATTGCAGTTATTACACATTCATGCATGCATGTTTTCATGTAAGGTACATGATATATATCTTTCAAAGAATGAAGCACATAGTTAGCACTAAGCACCGCATTTTCGCTTACATCAATAAGTCCCTGTTTACCGAGCTGAAGAATATATGCGTACGCCTTCAGACATACCGAAAAGTTACCGTAGAATGGTGCAATATACCCTATTGATTCAGGATGTTCATAATCAAGCGCATAGGTGCCATCCGTACGTTTTGCGATTCTTGAGACCGGAAGGAACTTTTCGAGATGCTTGCACACACCAACAGGTCCTGACCCCGGACCGCCACCACCATGCGGTGTTGCAAATGTTTTGTGCAGATTGACATGCATAACGTCAAAAAGTGCGTCAGCAGGACGAAACTTTCCAAGAATTGCATTAAGATTTGCACCATCATAATAAAGCTGTGCATCGTACTTGTGTGCAATCGCAGCAATTTTTTCAATATACGGATTAAAAAGACCAAGCGTATTAGGATTGGTCAGCATGATCGCAGCAGTTTTCTCGCTGATAGCAGCCTCAAGTGCTTCGACATTGAGTGCTCCCTCAGCCGTAGTAGGAATTGATTTCACCTCAAAGCCTGCAATTGAAGCACTTGATGGATTCGTGCCATGCGCTTCATCGGGAATAAGCACTTCCGTTTTTTTATTACCCTTTGACTTATGATACGCCGCAACGATCATCATGCCGGTGAGCTCTCCATGCGCACCAGCCATCGGATGCGTCGAGAATGCGTCCATTCCGGTGATTTCACACAGGAGATGTTCCAGTTCGTAAATAACCGCAAGCGCACCCTGTGTCAGCATTCCACCACGAAGAAGCTGTGGAAGCAGGGGATGCAGTGACGCGAAACCGTCCATGGATGCTATCTTCTCAGTTACTTTTGGATTGTATTTCATCGTGCATGAACCGAGCGGATAAAAGTTGGTATCCACACCATAATTCATTCTTGACAATGCTGTAAAGTGACGTACCACGTCCAGTTCGGAAAGTTCCGGCAGCGCTGCTTTTTCTGCACGCAGATAGTTACTGTTAATAGCATGCTTTACTGGTACATCGCTTTTGGGTAGTGATACGCCAAGTCTTCCTTGTATACTTTTCTCAAATATTATTGACATATTACCTCCTCAAGCATCGCAGCATAGAGACCGATCTCATGCTTGGTTCTCTTTTCGGTTACTGCAACAAGGAGATAATTCTCCATTCCCGGGTAATAACGTCCTAAGGGAAATCCTGCTGCGAATCCTCTATCAATCATTCTTCCAACAGCCTCGCTTGCGTCAATGGGTAGTTTTACAGTAAATTCATTAAAGGTCGGTGATGAATCCATAACTTTGACACAAGGAATTGCATTCAGTTTTTCGATCGTGTAATGCGCTTTATCAACGCAAAGCTGAGCAGTTGAACGCAATCCTTCTTTACCCATAAGACTCATGTAGATGTGAGCCCGGAGTGCGCAGAGTGCCTGATTTGAACATATATTGGACGTTGCTTTTTCGCGGCGTATATGCTGTTCGCGGGCCTGAAGCGACAGGACAAAACCCTGTTGTCCCTTTGTGTCAACAGTTCGTGCAACCATGCGTCCGGGCATTTTTCGGGCAAGTTCCTTCTTTGCAGCCATAAAACCAAGATACGGTCCGCCAAAAGAAAGTGGAAGCCCCAGCGACTGACCTTCACCGGTAGCAATATCAACACCCTGTTCTGCAGGAGTTTTAAGCAGCGAGAGAGCAATCGGATAAACCGATTGCACAACAAGAATCCCTTTAGAGTGACATTGTTGAGCGATATCAGAATGATCATCAATAACACCGAAAAAATTCGGGTTCTGTACAATAAATGCAGCAGAACTGTCATCAAGTGTTGAATAGATTCTGGCACGATCACTCTGACCATGCGATACCGGTATTTCCACAATCTCTATTGACAAATTTACAGAATAAGAGTGAAGCATTTTACGATAGATCGGATTCACCCCGCCATCAACGATAATCTTTCTGCGACCGGTAGCATGAATTGCCATCTGACACGCTTCGTAAAGTGCCGTTCCGCCATCATACAGTGATGCATTGGAGATATCAAGACCGGTGAGCCGGCAAATGTCACTCTGATATTCATAAATAGCCTGCAATGTTCCCTGCGAAAGTTCCGGCTGATACGGTGTATATGCTGTGTAGAATTCACTTCTTGACACAATCGCATCAATGGCAGACGGAATAAAATGATCGTAAAACCCGCCGCCGACAAAGTTGATAAGATGCGAATAGTTTTTACCGGCAAGTGATGTAAAATACGAGAGCAGCTCGATTTCCGATTTACCGGCCGGTACATCGAATGATTTAGGCCGTACATTCACTGGAATATCGCTGAATAACTGATCTACAGATTTTGCCCCGCAGACAGCGAGCATTTCTGCGCGCTGCTGTGGAGTGGTTGCAATATAGCTCATTATTCGTTCTCCAGCGCTTTCTCATACCCTTTTGCGTCAAGCAGCAAATCATACTCTGCCTGGCTGAAATTTGTACATTTGTAAATCCAGCCTTCACCATGGGCATCACTGTTGATCACCTCGGGTGAAGTTTCAAGGCTTTCATTGACTTCCAATACAGTTCCACTGATCGGTGCGTAGATATCACTTGCAGCTTTCACCGATTCAATGACTGCACACTCTTTCTCTTTTTTAAGAGCAGCACCTTTTTTTGGCAGTTCAACAAACGTAATATCACCGAGTGCATCCTGTGCGTGATCAGTAATACCGACAATAGCCACTGACCCTTCAATCTTAACCCATTCATGCGTTGCTGTATACTTGCGATCTGCTGGAATCATGAAATGCTCCTTGATTTACAAACTGTATAAAAATGAATTACGTTTCTTATGGTTAATAATTACAGATACTT
>CAYMGX010000110.1:10984-13730 GCA_964390065.1 uncultured Fibrobacter sp.
TCATCAAGACGGTACAGGATCTGATCATCAATCACCCCGCCGTCCTCATTACAGATAAAACCATATCTGCATTGACCGTTTTTCATTGATCCAACTGAACAGGTGATAATTTTTTCAAGATCCGCTATTGCTGTTGAACCTTTCAGAATAAACTCACCCATGTGGCAGGTATCAAAAATCACTGCCTGATTACGTGCTGCATTATGCTCTTTAATAATTCCCTCATACTGGATCGGCATAAGAAATCCACCGAATGGGCTGATTTTTGCATTTAAAGCAACATGTTTATCATAGAAAAAAGTCTTTTGCAAAGTTTCCATCAGAACTATCCCTTAAAAATTTTAAAGAGTATAAAATACTTTATCGTTGAGTGTAATAGGAAGAAGGAATTCAGAATTCATAAGCCGGAGATAACCCTTAATGCTGGTAATTTAAGCCTGGTATGTTACAGTGGTGCCGATTACTCGTTCCCATCCTGGCTCAAAGCAGCCAAACATGACTATTATCCTATAGGATTATCCGTCTATTGCAGATGTGGATTTTAAGAGACGATGTTCCTGAAATAAAAATGCCATCGATGCATTTAACTGCAACGATGGCATTGATTTTCAGTAGCAAACGAAATAACTGATTACTTTACAATCACATTCTTATTGAATACTCCGTGAGCAGTTTCAATATTTACGATGTAGAGTCCTGCAGTTTTCATGATCTTGCTATTTCCAACAAGTGCTTGACCACTTGTTTTAGGAACTACAAGTTCAGAGAAAACGATTCTTCCGTTAGCTGTAAGGATAGAGACTTTTGCTTCTCTAACCGATCCCAAAGATATTGCCAGACCATTTTTCTTCAGTTCCATAGCCGGTGCAAACTTGCTGTTAACACTTCTTTTTCCATTGAAACGAATAACAGGAGTCTGAGAATAATCCCTATTCTCATCAAGATAAGCTGTTGCCCATGCTAAAGGAGCATTCCAGTTGATTGTTACTTCATTGGTAGACCATGATTCAATGTGATCCATAAAACATTTCTGTGGAGGAATTGCACCTTCTCCTGTACCTTTCCAGCCAGAACCCTGAACCCATGGATCCTGAAGACCTGAGTTTGGTCCACCACTGACTACACCTGCAGGAGGTTTCGGAAACTTATTATTTGACTGATATGCCCAGAAACGATGGTGTGGATTTTGAAGTGGCTTCTCACCATACCCGGTTACGTAGCACTGATCAAGCGGATTTCGTCCAAGGATATAGTCCATACATTCCGAGATTCCATCAAGATACTGGTTCTCACCTGTAATATCACGTGCAAGACCAAAAACAATCATAATATTGAGTATAAATGAATTTGATCCCCATGGATAACCATTTGTACTTGGTTTAATTGGTACAAGATATCCTTCGGATTCAATGTTCTCCAGGTACTTGTCAGCAGCAGTAACAATTTTAGCCTTTGCAGCAGCTGAAAGTTCTTCACTAACATTTGTCGTTGCAAGAGCAAGTGATACGGTACCACAACCCTGTACAGAACCCCAGGTCCAGCAACCGGTTAAGCCCGCGTCTTCTCCACTTTTCATTTCTACCGGCAGTTCGAGATAATGCGGAGATGCCTTCAGATATTCGAGATACTCCGATTTTCCTGTTGTTACATAAAGTTCACAGGCAGCCCAGTAAAATTCGTCTTTTGCATAATCATCATTGTAGGGGCCACCACCTGTTTTGTGTAATGGTGCATATATTGCTGGATTTTTTAACGCTGCTGCCCATGCGATTTCTGCCGCTTTGATACAATTATCAGAAAATGTTGGATCCAACGTTTTCCAGATACGTGATGCCTGGGCACCTGCAGCAGCAAGGTTGAGCGTTGCAGCAGTACTTACAGGACGCAAATACCGTGGTAGTGTATCTGCAGAGGGTTCACAACCAAGCGCAGTCCATTTTTGATCATGAATCTTATGATGCGCCATACCTGCCATCTTCTTTCCTGCGGGGACCTGCATCTTCAGTATAAATTCCATCTGCCAGCGGGCTTCATCAAGGATATCAGGATATTTGTTTGTGCTTTCAGGAATGTTCATGGAGCCATCAGCGAACTGAGCTTCTTTGCCCACTGTCATAGCCCGTTCATACTGCATCATCATTGTCCAGATAGAAATTCCACCATTTACAACATATTTACCATGATCACCGGCATCATACCATCCACCGGTAACATCAAGTGAATAATTTTCCTGATCTGTATCCGGCCATGTTGCTGCAACATCTTTCGTGTGTCCGGCAGCACGTTCGAGATCACTACGTCCGCTGTAGGGCATTTTAATCGCAATAGCGCTCCTGTTATGATAGAAATACTGAGCGGCATCTTTTCTCATGGTTTTATAGACAGTATCAGCGATCGTGAACGGATGGCTTGCATCACTGCCAACAACAAGTGTATACCCTTCACCCTGTTCTTTAACATCTGAAAAATCGATAATATGAACATTATCACCAGATGCTTTATCAACCCCAGATTTAGGTGTTGTTTTACCGGATTTTACTTCAGTTCCACCTTTTTTAAGACTCCATTCCAGCGCAGATGACGAAGATGAAACAACTGTTGCGCGCTTTTTGGCGTTTGGCAGATAACCAACCTGGTTTACTCTGACTATTGGCAGAGGCTCTACTGGTGGTTTTGGCGGCTTTGTATACTGAGGATCTTCAAGGTAGATATCATCAAATTCAAATGTTATCGGAGGATTACTGGT
>CAYMGX010000111.1:0-13621 GCA_964390065.1 uncultured Fibrobacter sp.
TGTACCGGATCCATCTTTTTACCGTAATAGATGGCTGGTACCCATCCCTGAGCACGTGCTTTACGGGTATATGATTTCCCGGATCCCGTACGCGGTCTTGCTGTCAATTTAATAATTTCCAAAGTTAAACCCTCCTCGGAATAGTTGCCCCAGAAACTACTAAGATATTCCGGGATTTATCCGCGCTGAAAAAAGATTAGTGGCTGGGGCGGAAGGATTCGAACCCTCGAGTGCGAGGACCAAAACCTCGTGACTTACCACTTGTCGACGCCCCAGCAAATTTGTAATCGCTAAATATAATAAAGTGTAATAGAAAAGAAAAGAGATTTTTAGTTCATTTAGAGTCAACTTTGAACAAATATTCCCCAATTTGAGCACATTGAGTTTTTAAGCTTGTTTTGTTGGGTCTGAAATTCGTCCAATAAAAAAGAGAAGTTGACACTAATCAGCTTCTCTTTACATCGCAAAAACACAGGATACTTTAGTTAGTCGAAAACATCCAGATCATTCGCAGCACCAACAGTCGCAAGCTCCTGAGCACCTGGCCGGTTAAGCTCTGTTTCAAATGCATCTAAAACGCAATCTTCAATCTTTTTTCTCATCTCGTTGTTGATTGGATGAGCTAAATCCTGAAATGTGCCGTTTTTGCGTCTGCGACTTGGCATAGAAACAAAATACCCTTGTGCTCCACTGATAATTTTCAACCCCCTGATCACAAAACAATCATCCAGGGTAATACTTGCAAATGCTTTAAGCTTTGCCTCATTTTTCAATACCACTCTTACTTCGGTGATTTCCACAGCATGCCTCCATGAAAAATGTGTGTGTGTTAGATTGAGTTAGGTATACTTAATATATATTCATTTGATAGATGGCACAAATATCAGCCACCAATAATCCAACTTTTGTAAAAATTTTCTGTTCTATATATAACAATTGGAGTCAACCGTCCAGTATGTTCAGTTTTGAAAAAAACGGTAGCTGCAAAGAACCATCCGTTTCTGTTCTTTCTATATAAACTACTCTTTTTTTTTGTATTCTGCCTGTTTCTCTTTATCTGATAAATTAAAGCTTGCATAAAAACAATTCAGACACATACAGTGCAACAACATTTAAAACGTTGTAAATAAAAGCCTTATACAAGAAACTGATATATGGCACTTAATGCACAAAAGATTATATATCGTTTGCACCTTTTAATAAACATATTTTTTATACTCTGAAAAAACTTTTTTTCAAAAAACTTGCGTTTCACAGCTTCCAACTTCCTGTTACAAACAATTATATTACATAGACAATGTACATTTCAGGAATTTTCCATCTATTAGCTTGAAAAAGTTAAAACTTATGGAAATACCCTGGAATAATATGTATACTATTTGATTTAACAAATGATTTTGAATTAAGTAGTATGACAAAGTTTTAAACAGTTACGAGAACCGTCAAAGGTACAGCGTCATTCTCTGGAAAATATCATGGCTGTGGCGGTTTCATTTTACAACATCATTATTCGGGGCGAAATTCTATGAATGAACCACGCGTTCCCTTCGGGATTAAAGCACTTGACAAAATGATCTCAGGCGGACTGCTCAAAGGATCCGCAAACCTGCTTGAGGGCGCACCCGGCACCGGAAAAACAACTCTGGCCATGCAATTTATCTACAATGGTATCACTCAGTTTAATGAGCCTGGGATGATTATTACCTTTGAAGAGTTTCCTCAGCAGTATTATCACGATGCAATGGGATTTGGCTGGGATTTTAAAAAGCTTGAAGCAGAAGGAAAGCTCAAACTTATTTTCAGTGATCCTCAAACAACACTTACTGAGTTTGACAAAATGGATGGTGAGTTTGTAACGATGATTGAAGATATGGGTATCAAAAGAGTTGTTATCGACAGCATGACACATTTTGAAGGCCTCGTGGATGATCCATTTGAGCTTCGTGATGTTGAACGCAGGCTTATCAACGCTCTCAAGCGGGAAGATGTCGCAAGCATACTATTAAGAGAAAACGATAACCTTCTCGGACAGGTCTCGCAGGTATCAAGCAAGATCCCGTTTATTGTCGACTCGTATACCTTACTGCGATATGTTGAAATTGACAGTGCAATAGAAAAAGCGCTTTGTATTCTTAAAATGCGTGGCTCGGATCACCAGAAAGATATCCGTTGCTTTAGAATTACATCTCATGGAATTGAGGTTGAACAGAAGTTCAGCGGTCGTGAAGGTATCATGAGCGGCACAGCACACTTTACACCTCAGGATGCATTTGTAAATGCTTTCGGAAAAAAATAATGGCTGAAATTATTCCATTCTCTTTGGAATCACTCCTTCTCTGCGGGTATGTACTGTTTTTCATCATGATGAACATACTTGGCCTGCTTATTTCCTCGTTTTATAAGAGGAAATTCAATCAGCCATCTCCAAAAATCGGATTTATTCTTGCCATTATTATTGCGTTTGTTTTAATTATCGTTATTCAGATGCCATCAAAAACCATAGTTTTCATCCGGCTTATATCGTCATTTCTTTTTATATCAAGCGCAACAGCGTCGATTGTCAGCACATTATTTCTCTTTCTGACAATGAGAAAGGTAAGGAAATAAGTATGATTAATCCGGGTTTCCTGACATTCTTTGATATCAGTTTCATTATTGCAATGTTTGTGATCTCTTATCTCAGCAAGCGGCTCGGTGATGCGCTGAAAGTTGCACCGATTTATAAACTTCTCTATATCACATCTGCGTTCGTTGCCGTTGCATCAATTATTGATAATGTGTCCGTATCATATAATGTGACTACTATGCCTTTGATTTCAATGGCTCTACGATTTATTGCCGGTGCTGTTTCATTGATTGTTGCGCTGCGCTATTGGAGCTGGCTTTTTTCCGAATTTTTTAGGAAGCAGTGAGGTACTGAAACGTATGGAAAAGAAAATTCTTGTAATTGAGGATGACAGAGACATTGCTGATCTGGTAAAATTAGTACTCGAGACGACATCAGATTTTACTGTCGAAACAGTGCTTGATCCGGAAGCGGCATATTCGACTGCAAAGGATTTCAGGCCGGATGCTATTTTACTTGATCTGTCAATGCCAAAAATGGATGGTTGGACAGTATTCAAGCTTATCAGAAAAGATTCATCATTTAAACAGATTCCAATTGCCATATTGACAGCGAAGTCACAACAACTTGATGAAATGGTCGGACTGCATATAATGAATGCAGATGCGTATATTACTAAGCCCTTTGGAAAACAGGAATTAATAGACAAGACATATGAGCTCTGCAAAAAAGGAAAAAAATAGAAGAATTCTTGTCGTTGACGACGAGGAGGATGTACTTGACTTTCTAAAAATACATCTCGAAACACAGGGGTGGGAAGTCACGACGATCTCGTCAACCAATGAAGCTTTTACAGAACTGGAATCCAAAGCATTCTTTCTTGTTCTCACTGACATTGCAATGCCCGAAATGGATGGCTATGAGTTTATAAGCAAGATCAAGGAAAAGAACATTCCCGCTCAGATGGCTCTTATGACCGGATTTGGATATAATCCCAAACACACTCTGGTCAAAATATATAAAACGATACGGTATCCCTGCCTTTTTAAGCCGTTTAACCGGGTAAAAGTGACTGAAGCTGTGCAGAACGCATATAACATTTATCATGCTGATCTGGAAACTGTTGCAACAGACACTAACATTCAGAAACCTGAATCGACCTCGTAGTCATACCCTTATAAATTATTGATAATCATGTGATAAGTAGAAAAGGAGAAGAAGTTTTTCTCCTTTCCTTTTTTTCTCTATTTACAGTAATCTCATTTTACATACCTTCTGCATGTCCGGATGAGTATTTATAGATATCAATATTAATTCTGTCACGTATTATTTTACACATACACTGATATCAAATGCACTGAAGAACGTAACAATAGTATGTTATTCTCATATTTCATACATTTCGTATGCAACAAAGCATATTTCCCTGAAACAATTGCTGATGGAAGTCACTTATGCAGCTTAAAGATATAATTATTAAGGGTGCGCGCGAACACAACCTTAAAAACATTGATGTAACCATTCCGCGAAATGCACTTACGGTCATTACTGGCTTGTCAGGTTCCGGTAAGTCATCACTGGCTTTTGACACCCTGTATTCCGAAGGTCAGCGTCGTTTTGTTGAATCACTTTCATCCTATGCACGGCAGTTTCTCGGCCTTATGGAAAAACCTGATGTAGATTCTATTGAAGGATTGTCACCTGCAATTTCTATTGAGCAAAAAACCACCGGGCGCAATCCGCGATCAACAGTTGGTACCACTACTGAAATTCATGATTACCTTCGTTTACTCTATGCGAGAACAGGAACACCAACCTGTTACAGTTGCGGCAAGGTCATCTCATGTCAAACAATTCAGGAAATTACCGATCGTATTTTACAGCTGCCTGAAGGTACAAAATTTCAGATATTATCCCCTGTCGTTTCAGGACGTAAAGGAGAATACAAAGACCTTTTTGACAAATTGCAAAAAGATGGATTTGTCAGAGTGAGAGTTGATGGCGTTTCGTATGGACTTGACGAAGAAATCAGTCTTGAAAAAAACAAAAAACACTCTGTTGAAATAATCATTGACCGTCTTATTCTTAATCAATCAATCAGACCCCGGTTGACAGAGTCGCTCGAGACGGCACTCAAAATGAGTGTCAACAGCACCATACTTATTGACTGTATCGGAGGAGACACACTAACATTTTCTGAAAAACTTGCCTGCCCCGATTGCGGTGTCAGCTACGATGAACTTTCTCCAAGAATGTTTTCTTTCAACAATCCGTTTGGTGCATGTGAACCATGCAACGGGCTTGGTTATCTGCTTGAAATCGACCCTGATCTTGTCGTTCCGGATCAGGAATTATCGTTAAACAACAACGCAATTATTCCGTGGAACGGAGTTGCAACAATGGGCAGCTGGAATCATCAGATTCTTAATGGCGTATGCAAACACTTCAAAATCCCGATGGACAAACCTTTTTGTCAATTATCAGAAAAACATAAAAGTATTCTTCTTAACGGTTCCGGTGAGGAGCGGATTGCAATGCAATGGGAAGCACAATCGGGGCATGGCAGAGGTGAATTCATGAGAACCTTCGAAGGCGTTATTCCCAATTTGCTGCGTCGCTACCGGGAGACATCATCGGAAGACATACGCAGGTGGATTGAAACGTTCATGACACAGCGGGAATGTCCCACATGTAAAGGGGCCCGACTACGCAAAGAAAGTCTTGCAATTCTGATTAGCGGTAAAAATATCGCCGAAATATCTTCAATGTCAATTGATCAGGCACTTCAATTTTTTACATCGCTCAAACTTCCATCCCGTGAAGAAAAAATTGCAAAACAGATATTAAAAGAGCTCAAAGAACGCCTGGGATTTCTGGTCAATGTCGGTCTCCCCTATTTGTCACTCAACAGGATGTCCGCAACACTAAGCGGTGGTGAATCACAAAGAATCCGCCTTGCAACACAAATCGGATCACGACTGACCGGCGTTATCTATATACTTGACGAACCAAGCATAGGTTTACATCCAAGAGACAATGAACGGCTTCTCAATACGCTCACCTCACTGCGTGATCTCGGCAATACCGTTGTTGTTATTGAGCACGATCAGGAAACAATGGTTGCCGCTGATTACCTTATTGATGTCGGTCCGGGCGCAGGAGTTCATGGAGGGCGTATTGTCGCGCAGGGTACACCAGGCGAAGTTATTGCAAATCCCAAATCGCTGACCGGAGCATATCTGAGCGGCAGGAAAAAGATTCCTGTACCGCCAACACGTCGCAAAGGATCAGGTCTGTCCATAATTGTAAAAAATGCATCCGGCCATAATTTAAAAAACGTTACTATTGAGTTCCCGCTTGGCATGCTTGTCTGTGTAACAGGTGTATCTGGATCAGGAAAAAGCTCACTTGTCAACCACACGCTTTTTCCTGCACTTCAGCGGCACCTCTATAAATCAAAAACGTACCCGCTTAAGCACACTGCAATCACCGGTTTTAACGCTATTGACAAAGTAATCGACATTGATCAATCACCAATAGGCAAAACACCACGATCAAACCCTGCAACCTATACCAAGACATTCGATCAGATCCGTGAACTCTTTGCAGCACTCCCAGAAAGTAAAATACGCGGCTATACAAACGGACGATTCAGTTTTAATGTAAAAGGCGGACGCTGCGAATCGTGTGAAGGGGATGGCGTTTTGAAAATTGAAATGCATTTTCTTCCTGATGTTTATGTAGAATGTGAAGCATGTAAGGGCAAGCGCTACAACAGAGAAACACTTGAAGTATTATTTAAAGGTAAATCAATCGCCGATGTTCTAAACATGACCGTTGATGAAGCTCTTGAGTTTTTTGACAAAATCAGTAGTATAAAAAGTAAACTTTCAGTATTATCACGGGTGGGACTTGGCTATATTCATCTTGGTCAGGCTGCAAATACACTAAGCGGCGGTGAAGCACAGCGTATCAAACTGGCATCAGAGCTGGCTAAAAGGGCAACCGGGAATACACTGTACATTCTTGATGAACCAACGACAGGACTTCACTTTGAAGACATCCTTATGCTTATGTCGGTAATACAGGAGCTTGTTGACAAAGGCAATTCCGTTATTGTCATCGAACACAATCTTGACGTAATAAAATGTGCAGACTATATCATCGACCTTGGTCCTGAAGGGGGCAATAAGGGCGGTACTATTGTTGCTGCGGGAACTCCTGAAGAGATTGTAAAAAATAAACAGTCGATAACAGGAAAGTATCTGAGTGACTATCTAAAAAAGTAGTTTCAGCACCTGCATAATGCGCATTGCTATCAGGCTAAGACGCCCCCTAAATCCCCCGCAGGGGGACTTTGAAAATGGGATAACTTTATGATCGCATACATTTATAAAACAGGCATTAACACCATTTAGTTGACATGTGGCAACAGACACTCAAACACTAAGGCATAGTAAATGAACATTCTCGATACAATTGGAAATACGCCCCTTGTTGAACTTACAACACTCTGGAAAACTGAAATTAACGGAGTTCGCATCCTTGTTAAAATGGAGGGAAACAATCCGGGTGGATCTGTAAAAGATCGTCCTGCATTGTTCATGCTCCGCAGTGCTATTGACAAAGGATTACTTACAAAAGAAAAAACTATTCTTGAACCGACATCCGGAAATACAGGTATCGGTATGGCAATGGTTGCCGCTGCCTTGGGGTATAAGATCAAGCTTGTGATGCCTGCATGTGTCAGTGAAGAACGTCGATCAATTCTCGCAGCATTCGGAGCAGAAGTAGAGCTCACTCCCGGATGCGACCGCACTGACGGGTCAATCCGCAGGGCGAATCATATTCTTGAAGATTTCAGCGATCTTTACTATATGCCCGATCAATTTTCCAACGAATCCAACTGGATGGCACACTATAAAACCACTGCTCCTGAAATAATTCGCGATACCAAAGGCGATGTATCACTGTTTGTTGCGGGTTTGGGAACAAGCGGAACACTGATGGGGTGTTCACGATATTTCCGCGAATATAATACTATCACAAAAGTAGCCGGTGTCGAACCGAACCGTAATCATCGTATTCAGGGTCTTAAAAACATGGATGAATCAATCGTACCAAAGATATACGATCCATCATTGCTGGACCATAAATTAAACATAAGTGATGAAGACGCATTTGAGACAGTACGTGATCTTGCAATACGGGAAGGAATCTTTTGCGGAATATCAAGTGGAGCTGCAGTACGGGCAGCGATACATCTTGCGCATGATATGCCCCGGGGCAGTACGATTGTCACGCTGCTTCCGGATCGTGGTGACCGGTATCTTTCAACAGAAGTTTTCAGGAGTGTTTGTGCCGAGTGTCCTCCTTAAATCAGATGTCAATTATTTTTTGAAGGCAGAACACCCCAGTAAATAATTATCTCAAATCTCTTACATAAAAATTATGACAGGGTCGGAATAGAGTAGGTTTAAATTGAAAATTAAAAGTAATATTATATATGCAGCTATTTTTACGTTTTTATATTTCTCCGTAAACATGGTTCTAAACTCATTGTGGAAATTTCATCAGTTGCACAATGATTATTGGGATTTACTATTTATAGCGAAAAACATAAATATCGGAAATGCATTTTCGCTCGCAAATCCCTGCATTCCAATTGGCTACACAAGTCTATTATCTTTACTATTAAAATTAGGTAGCGAAGTAACAATACCTATTGTTCTCAACCTTCTATTTGGTTCCTTCACAATTTTCACAGTACTTCTTTTTTACCAGAAGGTCATTACTTTAAAAACCAGCGTAATTTCTGCCGTCTTTCTTGGTATTTTTCCTTCGTTTTTCTTTTATTCTAATCAAGGCGGTGCCGATCCTGGCTCAGTAATGTTTTTCACATTTGGTGCATTGCTTTTACTCTATTGCTTATATTTCAAAGATAATCCAAAGTGGTCACACTTTTTATCAGCGGGTATTTTTTTAGGTTTCGGAGCAATTTTCAGATATCACGTATTGGTTGGAGGTGGAATAGTAATTTTCACAGGACTTCTTTTAAACATTCGCAAATGGAAGTTGCTGTTTGTTGCAGGTGCTGGAGTTGCTCTGGCATATTCACCCCAAATAATTGTGAATATCCTGACAGGACATGGAGCATTAGAAACAAAACTGGGTGCAAGCAATATTTATGATTTGATGTACGGTATAAATTGGTACAGAACTTCTACTGAACAAATATCGACCAATGCATTGGAAATCATTTCTACAAATCCAATTCTTTTTGTAAAGCGTTATATTTTTAGTTTCGTCAGATTTTTCATTCAAACAGGGCTCATACCTGCCATCACATTCGTTTTATGTAAAAAGACTTTACATAAACAATTAGCACTCTATGTATCAATCTTTGTTACAATTTATTTCATAGTTTTTTCTTCGACATTAAGTGGTAGGCAACTACTTCTTCCTTTACCATTAACAATGCTGTGCTTGGGGCTTTTGATTGAAGAATACTTCACGGTTATACGTTCTTTAGGCGAGAAAAAGCAATTTGTATTGAAAACCTGCGGAGTTCTGTCAATTTTAATTGTTGGACTAATTTTTGTAATAAAGGATACAAAGAATGTTGTCCGAAACATCAACGAATACTCTTTGTCTAAAGAAGTGGAATCATTTCTTGTTGCCAAAGGTGTTACAAATGCACAGCAAACCTATACCACAGATTTCGATCTTTACTTTAGAAACTTACCTAATTACACAGGATACTTCAATGGTGGATGGTCAAGGTGGGGCACTTACAAATACAATGAAGCATTCCCGGAATTTAATGTTCAATCCATCGATACCTTTTTAGATGATTGCAAAAAGCATAATATAAAATTCGTCATCCTGAATGACAGTGCAGATAAACTGAATAGTGATCTGGGTAAAATATTTGAAGGGAAGTTGACCTACGACAAATTACTTTACATGAAAACATTTCAACGTGTAAAAATTTATCAGGTTGTTAATGCAGGTTGATTTTCATACTGTAGTACCATACTGATATATCATGATGATCTCGATTTGAGGGTTTGGGGAAACAACAAACCTAAAAAAGAGGTTTACTCCTTACTCTTTTCAAGAAACTCAATCTGAATCTGTTCATTTCCTGCATCTGTCAGTTTAAATTTTCCATTATACGAAACAATCAATTCTTCCTTTTTGCCTTCAGTAACAAGCTTATCAATAATTGCCGGATACTGCTTCTTATCGGCATCACCATTGACATATACAGAAACATCTTCACCATGCTCCCCCATTTTTATGAGAAATGCATTGTGTTCAACAAATACAAGATCATCATACGCATAGGTAATTTTAAGCCCGAGTTTTTCAACCAGAATCTGAATTCTACTGAGTGGTTTCGGCGGCACAGCCATAACGAGTCTCCTTTGGTACGACATTGTACCTTTTTTTAATGTTTATTACAATTTTGCACGACTGGTAACATTATTTTCCCCGATTATCACCTGTATATCTGCTGATAATAAAGTATCAAGAATCATGCCAACAAAAAAAGCCCTGCAAAATTCGTAACTTTGCAGGGCCTACCCACTGTGATAAATTCAATGCACGCTTTCTATCGTATCACATCTCTTTACAACAATTGCATTCAGATACATCAGGCATTACGCTTAAAAAAACCTCGCACACTGTAAACCTTTCGTTTTCCACCCTGCATTGTCACAAAGATTTCATCATTCCTGATTTCTGCCGAAACAGCACCGGCACAAATAACCCGTGCAAGTTCACCACTTTGTTTATAAAGACGAACTGTTCCATTTTCTGTTTTAATATTTAACGCTTCACTCATAATTAAAACCCCGTTTGAATAGTTTAATGAAAATCAGGCACATTGATGTATGATATCAGACAAGACCACATGGGGGCCGAGCCTGGCTGATAATGCTACGAGTCGATCATGATCAAGCACAGGATATACTTTATTGTCATAATAAACCTTACTGCTTGATACAAAAATTGAATCCGGTGAAAACGATTTCAGCAGCGCATTGAGTTTATACATGGATGCATCATCTGTGTTCACTCCGTCAACAAGGCATGTTTTGACATAAAAATTTCCCTCGAAATTTGACCTGAACTGCCTGATTCCTGTGATATACCGTTCAAAAGGAATCTGCTGATGTACTGCATTGACTTTATGATACGTTTCACGATCGGCAGTATCAATACGAACCGATACAGCATCAGCTTTACAGAAATCATTATGCACACTGATTCTCCAGCAAAGGTAACCACACGAATCAATATGTACCGGAACGTTTGTTGCTTTACGGATATCATCAATAAGCAGATTAAGTTCTGCATTCAAACCGACTTCTCCAGGCCCGCTGATTTCGATATAATCAAGATCATTGTGCTGATCGATAAAGTCTTTAATTAATGTGCTATTATGACGTAACGCGTAAAACGATTGACGATCAACAGTCTGATAAGATGTCTTTCCGAAATTACAGTGAATACAATTACCGGGACAAGCCTTTGACGGTACAGACGTAATTGAAAGTACCTTGCCAAAAAAGGGTGATACCTTCAGCGTAAATGAGTATGGTATATTATATGGCAGATGATTATGAATACCGATCTGCTCATTATAATTCATTCTATGCTTCAGAATAATCATTCATTCCTCCATCACTGTAACTCATACACAAGAGATTTATTTCAAAAACAATATTCGATTTTCCACGTCCTTTCCAGGCCTGAATATATCCCCCATGCATTGTTACAACCGATTGTATCTCTTGTAAATCTCCAATTTGTCGCTGACCTTTTGATATTTCAAACGGTCCTTCACATTTTGATAGATCCGGAATTCCATCATCTGAAATAACTACCTGACATCTGCTGTGGCCTATTTGTCGTAATGAAATTGTAATATCGGATAAAGGACTTTCTTTGCATCGTGAAAGATCCCTGAGTAGTGAAACCAGTGAGTCGGTAAACATCGAACTATCAATCCAGGCGTAGGTATGTTTTGGTGATTGCTCTACTGCCCGAATCTGATATGTATTTTGTACTTCAGGCGAATGATTGAATAACTCAATAGCCTTCTCACAAAGCGGTTGAATCTGCTGAAGCTTAAGAATGGCAACACTGCCATGTTCATGAAGCTGTTTCATAGCTGGTAATCCTTGTTGTATTTGAAAGTAGAAAACAACAATCGTTTCTATACGCATAATTCATACCAGATAAAAACTATTGAAATTTTAGGAATTTAAGTATATTGTTACAGTAAAACTGTCATTTTGACTGTTACATCTATCATAGTGACAGCTTACTAATAACTTTTTCTACACAATGTAACCAGTTTCCATGGCTGTACTACCAAAAATCAAAAAACAGCATCCATTGCGAAACGGACGCGCTCTATCATGAAATCGTTTAACCTGAACATCGCTGAACTCATTCAATTTTCACCCGGATTTATCGGGCTTCAGGGCCGCCGCCTGCTGCTGCACGATCTTTCATCACTTGGACAATTCCGAAAAGATCTTATTGCTACCGTTGGTAGGGCAATGGCTCAACGAATTCTTACCCGAAAAGGTCTTTTCTGGGGGCAGGCGGACGCTGCTGCAATGCAGCGTTTATTTACCTGGGATTCCAAAGCAGAGATGATCAAAGCTGCACCTGAACTTATAAAAATATTAGGGCTCGCGTATGCCGGGATACACTCTTTTGAATTTGATACTATCCCAAAAAAACTCTCAATGACTATAACATGCGCAGACTCAGCGGAAGTTGAGGAATATCGAAACGAACTGGGCAAATCTGATGGATCTGTATGCTGGGTGATTACCGGATACCTGAGCGGATATGTATCATACTGTCTTGGCAGCGAAGTTTACTTCAAAGAAACAAAGTGTCAGGGAGCTGAGGGTGATGATTGCATTTTTACCGGGAAAGATATTGAATCGTGGGGAAATGAGTTCCGGAAGGATCAATCATTTTTTGTTGCTGAAGATTTTCATACAAAAGTTCAGGAACTCAGCCGTAGGATCAAGGAACAGCAGCGTGTTCTTGCAATCAGCCGTAAACAATTACTTGCTTCTAAAAAATCCGATCTACTTTTAGGTATTGAGGTTCGAAGTAAAACTTTCCAGAATGTTATTACTTTCGCGGACCGGGTAGCTGCAGTTGATTCAACACTTCTGATAACAGGTGAAACCGGAAGCGGTAAAGAGGTGATTGCACGGTATATTCATGATAATTCGCCAAGAAAAAAGTACCCGTTTCTGGCTGTCAACTGTTCTGCCCTACCGGAGACATTACTCGAAAACGAGCTTTTCGGGCATAAAGCCGGATCGTTTACAGGTGCAAAAAGTGACGAGGTCGGTCTTTTTGAAGCAGCCCGTCATGGGACAATCTTTCTTGATGAAATTGGAGATATCTCTCCCATGATTCAGGTAAAACTGTTGAGAGTGTTACAATCCAAAGAGATAAGGGCAATCGGTGATACAAAGACACAAACCGTTGATGTCAGGGTTATATCTGCAACCAACCGTGATCTTGATACCCTTGTTGCAGAAGGAAAATTCAGAGAGGATTTGCTGTATCGATTACGTGTACTTCATATAGAACTTCCACCGCTTCGCGAGCGTACCGAAGACATCCTGCCACTTGCGCGAAGCATTCTTGACAAATTAAGTCTGAAAATGAGTTCCCGGAATCTTCACCTGGCCCCCGAAACTGTTGATATTCTTTGTTCCTATTCCTGGCCCGGAAATGTGAGAGAACTTGAAAACGCACTTGAGCATGCTGCTGTATTGTCAACTGACGACTGTATTACGCCTTCTGTTCTTCCATCAACAATAACATCGGTATTGTCAGATGTTTCACGGGAACAGCAGCATACAGCGTTAAGAGATCTTGAAATGCTGCATATACGTTCCATACTTGAAAAAACAAACGGAAACCGTGCAAAGGCAGCTCAACTGCTCAATATCAGTGAATCAACGCTTTACCGACGGCTCAGGAAGTAGAGGAAGTAGAGGA
>CAYMGX010000112.1:0-13609 GCA_964390065.1 uncultured Fibrobacter sp.
TGAAAGATTTTAATAATAATTACTCCCCTATTCTTGACCTCCTGCAGAACGATTGACATTTAAGGACCTGTATTTTTATATGGAAACCATAAATACTATCGAACTAAGAGATGAAAACAAATTTCCTGATGATACTGTACTCAGGTCGATTTTGAAAGAATCGTTTCTATCATACAAAAAACTGCTGGACCTATTCACTTCGTATGAAATGACGTATGAATGGCGTTATTACCATGATGGGAAAGCATGGTTGTGTAAAGTACAAAAGAAGAAAAAAACAGTCGTCTGGATGTCAGCCTGGAAAGGCTTTATGCAGGCAACACTATATTTTCCGGAAAAACATGCTGATCCGGTATATAAACTTGACATCAGTGAAGAGATTAAGAAAGTTTTTCGCTCCACAAAAAATGTCGGGAAATCAAAGCCTTTTATATTCAAAATAAGTGATGAGGATATTCTGAAAGATTTTGAGAAAGTTATGATTTATAAGCTTGGATGTAAATGAATGACTCTCTCTTGTCAAAGAACCCCATGATACAGATTAAGCGTTCTATTGTATATAGATGCTCTTCAGAAATCCAGGAACAACCCGGTTGAATAATTACCGTATTCATCCGAAAGCCCTGAAAATTCATCTTATTTTGCCCGGATCAGAATAAATAATTTTTAGGAAATTGAAACCAGCATACAGGAATATCAACTAATTCAATGCCTCTGCCATACATACATAGTTATAGATTCCGAATAAAATAATTTTGGCTAAAGACATTTTACACCACTATAAATACAGTGATCAGCATTGTGAAATGTTCATACATACCCGGAAAATAATGTATTTTCCTTGTTGTTTATTGTTAAATTGGTTGTATACTATTCAATTTAAAAGCAGCATTTTCGGGGTTTATGGTATTTTAGAATCCACAGACACTCATGTTCCGGGAGCGTATTTTGTTTAATAACACTATTTTACTTTTGCTTCTTGTGATTATCACTGTCACCTATGCTTCTGAAATGTCCGACTTCGATCAGTTAAAACTCGATCCGGTTGAGAAGATACTTGTGGAAGATTCGAAGATGCCATTTGAAAAAGTTAAATTTCTGCTGGATTCTGATATTTCTCTTGTAGAATACTTCAGGTATCCCTGGCTTTATTCAGGTATTACTGAGAAGGCATGGATCAATCAGCAAAAAGCCGGGATTATTGGCCGTGATACCATTCTTACTACAAATCAGATAAAACAAAATGAATGGGCGGTAATCCAGAATTTTTTTATCCCCGGATTACACCAGTTTAAGCGAAAACAAACAGGTAAAGCATTTGCCATGACAGGTATTGCAATAGGCTCGCTTGCGCTTTATACTTTACATAGAACAAATAAGTCCAGCGCATTCCCGGCATTCGACTATCCCATTTACCTTGCAATTCTGGGAGCAGATATGCTTTGGAGCAGTATTGATATCGGGGTACAGATTAGCAGGGAACAGAACGGCGATTCGATGCGATTTTCATATCTGATAACGATTCCATTATTATCAAGCAACAAACATCTCTGAACGGAATAGTTTTATGAATAATCTTGTAGTCCTTGTCATTATCTGTATTTTTTGTGCAGTTGCAATGTATGTAGGTACAACAAAAATCTCAGTCCGGAATACAACAAATAAGGATACAACTGTAATCGCCATACCGGAAATAGGAAGTATAGAAATACTCAACGGATGCGGAGCTTCAGGTGCAGCTACAAAAGTTGCCGACTACCTTCGTGCGAACAATTTTGATGTCAAGTATTTAGGTAATGCAGATACATGGAACTATCCCTTTACAATGGTGGTATCACGAAACAGAAATGACTCTATTGCCCGACAGGTTGCAGGTATTCTGAAAACAGATAAAATTGTGCGAATAAGAAGAAACGATAATACATACGATGTCACCGTGGTTATTGGACCAGATTATGGAGAAAGAATTCAGTGAAAAAAGTAGAAAAAAATGTTCTTTTTGGTAAAGAATTAGTTAACGCAATCGTAGAAGAGGCACAGGCCGAACTTGCAGAGAAAATAGTTATAATTGATTTACAGGCAGTACCTGGTGCTGCCGACTGGTCTATCGTCTGCCAAGCAGATACAACAGTCCATGTTCAGGCTATCTATAACAGAATCGTCAATGGGCTCACTGAGAAAGGTACCCGTCCCTGGAAACATGAGGGTGAAGAAGAGGGCCGCTGGATTCTGATTGACTTTTCAGACGTTATTGTTCATATCATGATTCCTGAGCTCAGAGACTATTACGATATCGAATCTGTCTGGCCTGATGGAATAAAAACTGCAATATAATAATTGTCTGTACGGTGTTACAGATTGTGAATTCTGCAACACCGCACGACCTGACCCACATACCGTGTTATAATGCATCAATATATGAATCTTTATCACTATATTCATTCAACCCTGCATGATGCACTATCAGATAAATACCCAGAAATAGATCACTCCGCAATCCGGGTTCACTATAAAATATCACCAGTAAACAAAACCTATATCTGCACAGCAGTTCCGCGCGTTATAATGTCAGCATTAGGCAATAAGCAGAACAGTAATACTATCGCCCACGAGTTGGTCACATGTATTAATCCGGATCCGGCATTTATCAATCCTGACATTTTTATCTCGGATGGTTTTATAAATTTTCAGGTAAGCCAGTCCTATTCACATACGATATTGAGCGTACAACCGGTCTATAATTTAAACCTTTTATGCGAAAGTATCAGTGATACAGATTTCATGATGAAATTAAAGCGATTACTTGACCACGCAGATTCTGTTTGGCTGGAGATTTCTCCTATTCATACTGTTCAACACCTTTTACTGAATCAGACTGAAACTGCTATTTGCACGCTTATCGCTTTCACTGAATTTACAGATAGAGAAAGTACGCAATTTTTTATAATTAACAGTCTGGTATCGTTATTAAAGAGATATTATCTTGAAGTGCCAACATTTACAAAAGATGCTGCAACGAGCAGTATGAGAATCAGGGTAATAAAGCATGCATGTACTGCGTTGTGGCACCAAATAAGAAACGCACAGCCTGCTCAACAGTAGACCGTGCGTTAAATCAGACGTTAGAATCTTTTAGCGGTTTTTAAAAAAGTCTGCCAAATGATCAAGCTGCCCCTGTGACGGGCGAACTTTAGGAGCCTTGTTCCCAAGATTTTTCATTGACAAAGAGATCCTTCTCTTTTTGACATCAACCTTAAGAATCTTTACATCAACTTTGTCATTTATGCCGACAACCTGATCCGGAGTTTCTACGTATTCATCTGCAAGCTGAGATATATGAATAAGGCCATCACAAACTGCATTGATATTTACAAAGACACCGAATTGTGTAATATTTGTTACACGACCGGAAACAATTGCACCTTCTTTAATCTCATTAAGTTTGAGTTTTTTGCGTACTTTAGGCGCCTGCTGCGATAGATACTTCCTGCCTGCACTAACCTGCCCAACAAGATTTTTCTCTATAAAAACCTTTACCATTGGATCTTCTGTCATGTATGACCGGATGACATCAGGATTATCGACAATCGTATCAATTGATACGGTTAGCTGTTCACTGATTTCATAGATCAAGGGAAAATGATCCGGATGTACAGCAGTTCTATCAATAAGTTCCTCAGCATTAGGAATAAGAAGAAATCCTGAAATATTTCTGAAAATTGCCTCTGTCATTTCAGGTGCTTTCAACAGGTCATTTTTAGTAACAAGAGGTGTCTGAGCATCAAAGCTTCTGATAGCCTGAACAATTTCCGGTGTTATCATCGGGAACTTTACAATAGGAGAGTCAGACAAATCTTTGATAGATATACCATTTTTCAATGTAAGTTCAGAATAAAGCCGGTTGATAATTTCGAGAAACTTTGCCTCAGGGAGCAACTGTTGAAAACTATGTACATCATAGTACTGATTTCCTATTTTCTGAAGCAATGCAATTGGTTTAAGGTGCACAATCGCATACCCGTAAAGTTTTCTCATATCTTCATCAAGCAGTGTCTCAAAATTTCTCTTCATCCACTCGGAGTCTGATGGATTGACTTTTGATGTATCCGGTTCAAACTGTGCAATAATGGGGACAGGATCGAGCATATCGATAACCTGTTTAAGCATTGCTTCAGCCAGTGATGCCTGATTATTTTTCACGATATGTATTGCAACCGGACGATGACGATTTACAAATTGCCGTAAACGATCACTTGTAAAGTTCTTCCCTTCCGGTGGTTTACGTTCTGTAGTAACACCAAGTAACTCACCGGTTCCGTTGAGAGCTATAATAATAATATTCTTTTCATTTGCAGCATCAATAATGAATACCGGACCGGCATTACTTTCACTCTCGATTTTACGCAGGATTTCTGATGCGATCTGTTTTGACACCCACATTTCAGCATCATTACGCAGCATTTCCTTGACATCTCGTTCAACGATTGGTTGAAGCAGGCGCAGCCAGCATTCATCAATGGTTTCACAGATAAGATCGAATCCACATGCATCAGGATTCTCTATAAAGTGATGACGAATAAGTTCTGTAATGCGGAAAAGCTGAACATTCAATTTAAGACGAATTGTCTTATTGTCTTCAGCAACCATAAATTTCAGAAGTTCTTCTTTTGTACAGTCGCTGATATTGACATTTTTACCGATGTATTGTGCGAATTGAGAATCTTTTTTGTTTTTCGGAGTTATCTCAAAGAAGCCATCATCGAATGTAAACTCGCGTGTCATGGCTCTCACAGTTTCATCATATGCAAACTTCTCTGCAAGTAAATCTTTCACCCCGGCAATCACATCATCAACTGTTTTTAATGATGGTTCCTTATTGACATACGGTTCTGCAAGATCCTGAACAGTACATTGTTCATCAGTCTGCTTAAGAATTTGACTCGCAAGAGGCTCAAGCCCTTTTTTTACTGCAAGCTGCCCTTTGCTTCTGGGATTTGGTCTGAGAGGAAGCAGTATGTCATCCAGCTCATACGAACTGTATGTCATTGTTACTCTTTTCTCCAGCGCCCCATGGTCTGCATCACTTTTCTTAAGTGCAGTCAGAACCTTTTTCTTCTTGGAGAGGAGTTCTTCCATACGTGAAAGAAAGTCATAAATTTCCCAAACAGCAGCAGCCGACAGTTCGATTGCTATTTCGGGTACATACTCTACCAGGTAGAAAGGTGTATCTTTTCTTGTATAAGCTACACAAATCTTCTCAGCAAGAGACGCCGGGATGTTCCATTTTTCTGATATCTGCTTTGCGAATTCTATCATGAAGTCAAACTGTTGAGGATTTATAAAATATTCTTGTTGGATTGCATAAATATATACAATAAAAAATGAAAAAACAACAAAAAAATTATATAATATTTAAAAAATACAGAAATGAAATGAACAGAGCATTAACTCTGTTCATTTATATTGAGGAGTGTTTAAGCTTTTTTCTTAGCGGCTTTCTTGGCAACTTTCTTCACGGCTTTTGTCTTTGCGACTTTTTTAACCGCTTTTTTAACTACCTTTTTTACCGCTTTTTTTACAGGCGCTTTTTTCTTGACTACTTTTTTTACCGCGGCTTTTTTAGTCGCCTTTTTTGTAACAGTTTTTTTTGCTGCTGCCTTTTTTACCGGCGCTTTTTTCTTGGCGGCTTTCTTTGCAACCACTTTAACTACCTCCATTTGAAGGAAAGAAATTGTAAGTTTACAGACTCAACAGCAATCATTACAAAATCTGAGTGCCACATTGTCTGTTTTTATATTAGAGAACACGTTGTCAAGCATTGTTTCTTTTTGTAAATTACCGCCTGTACTTAATACAAATGATACATTATATTATAAGCTATACAGATTCCTGTGTCAACAAAAATATTAACTATTAACAAAAAAAATCAGACAAAGTTTGCAGTGACCTTTTTAGTTCCTTCACATTTGTTTACAAAATCGATAGCTTCAAAGGGATCATCAGTAATTAACATCATGTCTATATCTTCAGGAGAAATATATTTATGTTTTAGCATTGTGTCTTTTAACCAATCAACAAGACCACCCCAGAACTCCCTGCCCATCAGAATAAGCGGCAACGTACCGACTTTCTGTGTTTGTATAAGTGTCAATGTTTCAAACATTTCGTCCATTGTACCATATCCGCCAGGCATGATAATAACTGCTGATGTATATTTTAAAAACATTACTTTACGACAGAAAAAGTGACGAAAATTCAGAAGCAGTTTAACATACGGATTGGGCTTTTGCTCAAATGGCAGTTGAATATTAAGTCCGATTGATCTGCCATTTTCCATTGCAGCACCTTTATTAGCTGCTTCCATTATACCGGGCCCGCCACCTGTAATAACACCATATCCATTACGAACCGCTAAGCGGGCAGTCTCAATTGTCAGTTTGTAATACTTGTGCGTTTTGGGTGTACGTGCTGAACCGAAAATTGTAATGCATGGTCCGATTCGCGAAAGTGTTTCAAAGCCTTCAACAAATTCGGCCATAATACGAAATAAGCGCCATGTGTCTTCATTGTTTGCTGGATATGCAGGATCTGGTGCCATACGTTACTTCCTTTACATTTTGGAGCTTTTATTTCAATTCTTACCTGTTCTATAGTAATTATATTATTTTGGTAAGAATTAAGTCTATAGACATTAGTGTTTTATCACTTTACTCTAAACACAGGATCACTGATGATTGACCATAAAATACCACTATTACAAAACCGGGTACAACAACTACAACATAATACTGACAATATTTATTTGCATATCGACATTGAAAAACAAAAACTTTTCATTATTAAAAATAAAGAAGTAATTAAAACATATCCTGTTTCTACATCAAAATTCGGTACCGGTAATCTTGAAAATTCAAACAGAACTCCGCTTGGTGTTCATCAAATCATTAATAAAATCGGGCACAATGCGCCACCAGGAAGAATCTTTCGCAGCAGGGAAGACACTGGTGAAAATTATGACACTACCATGACAGATGATAATCTGATCCTTACTCGTATTCTGCGCCTTGATGGGCTTGAGCCTGGTATCAACAAAGGCGGGTCAATTGATTCGTATGAACGATATATCTATATTCATGGAACAAACAGAGAAGATCTCGTTGGAATACCAATGTCACATGGATGCATCTGTATGCGTAATAACGATATTATAGAACTGTTCAATTCTGTCGAGGAGGGTACACTTGTCATTATTGATTAACAACAGAAAGTACAATTCAATTCATTTTACCGGAATACTGGGAAGTGGAATGAGTGCAATTGCACAATACCTGCGGTGGGATGGTCTTACTATCAGCGGATCAGACAGACTTCTTGCCAGTGAAGACACTGTAGCAATCCGTGATATTCTCAAAAGTATGGGTTGTAAACTTTTTAATCAGGACGGAACAGGAATCAATGAATCAATAGATGCAATCTGTATCTCAAGTGCGATTGAAGATACCAATCCTGAAATCATTGCTGCAAAAAAATTTAACATCCCGGTTTTTCACCGCTCTGATGTCCTTGCTGCAATTGTCAGCTCCAAAAAAACAATCGCTGTTGCAGGTACCAGCGGCAAGTCAACAGTTACTGCAATGATATTTGAATTTCTGAGTTATTGCGGCATGGCACCATCACTTATCAGTGGTGCTGCATTGAAGCGCCTTGAAAATACAGGGCTTATCGGTAATGCATTCCACGGTTCATCAGATTTACTCGTAATAGAAGCGGACGAGAGTGATGGAACACTGACTAAATACTATCCATATATTAGTGTAATACTTAACGTATCTAAAGATCATAAACCAATCCCTGAACTAATGGAATTGTTTCGCACCCTGATAGAGCACACATCACTGCCAATTGTAAACAATGATGACCCACTGCTGAGAACGCTCAATACAAAAGAAACATTTGGTATTCTTTCAGATGCCAGGTGGAAAGCGGACAAATATATACTTGACAAATTGAGCGGAACGCTTGTAATGAATGAAACACACTATACGCTAAACCTACCGGGAATTCACAATCTCTCCAATCTTGCTGCTGCGCTTACTGTTTGCAAATTAACAGGTTGCGATGATTTGAAACTTGCTGAAGCAGTCCAGACATACGAAGGTGTTGCCCGACGATTTACAATCCATAAGACTTCCGGTGATGTTTATATTGTAGATGACTTTGCGCATAATCCTGAGAAAATCAAAGCGGCAGTCAACGCAGCCCGCAATCTTTCTTCACAACTTATTGCAATTTATCAACCCCATGGCTTCGGTCCAACCCGGTTTCTCAAAGACGACTACGTGGAAACATTCAAATCCATTTTTAAAAAAGGCGATACACTGTTTCTACTACCGATCTATTATGCGGGCGGAACTGCTCAGAAGGATATTTCATCCCGGATGCTTATTGACGCAATGGGTGAAATTGAGTTTTCTGCAGTTGCAGTATCAAATCGCGAAGAGCTCCTGAAGCAGCTGACACCAATTACCATCAAGGGAATCTGTATACTCTCAATGGGTGCACGGGATCCATCACTGGGAAACTTTGCACTGACCATTAAAAAACATATCGAATCGCTCGATAGTAATGAGTGAGGGGCCGAGCTGCAGTTCACTTGTTGTTCAGGTTACATCCCATAGATGCATCACTCCTGGTTAAACGGGAGATCTGGAAGTTGGCAATCCTTCCCCATTGTAATAATCCTTAAGAGATACAATATCTTTTTTAAACAATCGCTGCTGAACCATGGAGCACTGTAGCGGCGGTTGCCTTTTATGCTTGCGAGTACATGACAATATATATACATCTGATTTGTTCTTTAAAAAATTTTCATTGCAGGTATCAATGTACATTTCTCCACTTTCGGTAATTTTTACCTAAATGCGAATTTTTTCTAAAAGACACGTACTGTTAAAACGCAGTCGGTTTTACGTAAAATACCCTTTTCTGCTTAAATTAGCGCATATTATTAATATCCTAACAATTGGCACGCAGGTTGCTAATTTAATAAGACAGGTGTTATGCCATTGTAGAATGGCAGATGTGTGTGATGATGATGGGGTATCAGGCGAAAGCCTGAGGCAGAAAGGGGCGCAAGCCCCTTTCTGTTTTTTATTTATACCGCACAAACGGTATTAACAAATGCAATCACATTGTTCATGCAGACCTTTTATACTGCACCCGGTTAATGACCTCCAGGCCGCATCTAAAAAGCTTTTCTAACAATATCAATACCAGGTAGTTTTATTATCGGTCAGATAAAGTTCGGATGCAGGGGGATAGTGTTCCCCCTGATAGTTTTTATTCTTTAGGACCTCTTGCAATAACATCACAAATAGTATTACGGATTTTAACACTTAAATCAGACTTGGTCTGATCTGCACTGACATCAATAGGATCACAGACATCAACATGAACTGTACCCGGAGTAATTAACGAACTACTTTTGGGCAAACTTTTCATTGTATCATGAATTACAACCGGTACAACCTCAACGCCAGCCTGAAGTGCCAATGAGAAACTACCGGTCTTGAATTCTCCGACTGACCCGTCCTCACTACGTGTCCCCTCAGGAAACAGAATCAGCGACACCTGAGCTTTCTGAAGATGTTTGACCGCGCGGATGATCGATTCACGTGCTTTACGGGCATTAGATCTGTCAATCCAAATATGACCAACAACAACCATACCCCATCCAAAAATCGGTATATAAAACAACTCTTTCTTTGCGATGAAACTTATTGGCCGGTTTAATCCGGCGTACAATACCGGTATGTCAAGTCCGCTCTGATGATTGGCGATAAAAACATACCGTTTGTTTTTTTGAAGTTTTTCCAGGCCTGTGACTTTTACTTTAATACCGGCAAGCCAGAGTAGATTGACATTCCAGATTAATGCGACATACTTCGCAGCTTTCAAACTGAATATACTTGATAAAAGACACACTACTCCAAAACACATTGTACTGATTAATACTGCCCCGTATACTGCAATTCCCCTGATATTAAGTAATAGACTCAGGCTGCGTTTTTGCCTATCCATACATTATCCTTTCCAACTTTTTCACGTAACTGCGTTATCATTTCAGGATCAGGCAGCACTTTGATATTTTTAGCTTTTATTTTGTATTCGTTTCTTTCAGACGTTGTAATATGCAGAATCACAGAACACTCGCCTTTTGCAGCACTGCATTGTTTAAAAATATCCTGCACAAAATCTTTTTCGAGCCCCGATGTACTGATTTTGATATGCAAACTTTTTGTCAGTTTCTCCCGTGCCTCACAAAGAGGCATGCAATTGTCAACACGCAGTTTCGGTTTATCTTCACCTTCGCGTTTACTGATCTGCCCGTGAACAAGCACCATTGCATCAACAGCAAGCAGGTGTTTGAATTTTTCATAAGCATCTCCGAAAATCAGCAGTTCTATTGATCCATCAAACTCTTCAAGTTCAAGAAACGCCATCTGACGACCATCACGCTGATTATGAGTTTTTAAGCTTGTTATCATTCCCCCGATGGTCACTGATGTGTCATGCTTTACTTCTGCCAGAGCATCCTGTTTCAGTGATACCGTGGAGAAGCCCCTGACTTCATCATAATACCTGTCAAGCGGATGTCCACTTACGTAAAACCCAAGAATCTCTTTCTCTTTCTGTAACAGAACATTATACGGCCATGGTTCAACCTGCGGAAGCGGTGGTTCAGGAATAATCTGTGCAATTGATTGATCTTCAGAACCAAACAGGTTATCAAACAGACTTACCTGTCCGCTCAGGCGATCCTTTTGAAAACTTCCACCGTATTCAATACCTTTATCGATTGTCTCAAAAAGCTGTGCTCGGGTTCCGGGAACACTATCAAAAGCACCGGCACAGATAAGTGATTCAAGACATTTTTTATTGACAATACGCAAATCAACATTCTTGCACAAGTCGAAGATTGATTTGAACTTTCCATTTTTCGTGCGCGCTTCAATGATAGAATCGCTTCCTTTACCCACATTTTTAATTGTTTCCATACCAAGCCGGATATTCCCGTTGTCAATACTGCAGGCACCTTCACTGCTATTGATATCCGGTGGTAATATCTTGATACCCATACGCTCGGCTTCATTTTTCATGGTCAGAAAGTCATCAGTGCTTCCAATCCATGATGTCAGCGTTGCAGTCATATATTCGAGGGGATAATGTGCTTTTAAAAATGCAGCCTGATACGATACGTGGGCATAAACAGTTGCATGAGCTTTATTAAATCCGTATTCGGCAAATTTTGCCATAAGGTCAAATACATCTTTAGCTATCTTTGCTTCAATGCCAAACTTAATAGCACCCTCAACAAATTTTTTCCCCATTTCCTCCATAACATCGGCTTTTTTCTTTCCCATGGCTTTACGAAGCACGTCAGCCTGACCAAGTGTGAATCCGCCCATTTTCTGTGCGATACGCATCACCTGTTCCTGATAGATAATAACCCCGTTGGTAACTTCGAGAACATCTTTGAGCATCGGATGCAGATAAACGACATCCTCTTTCCCATGCTTTCTCCTGATATAAACATCGATATTATCCATCGGCCCTGGCCGGTAGAGCGCTGTCATAGCGATAAGGTCTTCAACACCGGTGGGTTTGAGCTTACGCAGATAATCCTGCATTCCATTGGATTCAAACTGGAAAACCCCGGTTGTATCGCCTTTTCCAAACAGCTTATATGTCTCCTCGTCTCCATCAGGTATTTTCCAAATGTCAATTACCTTACTATGATACTTTTTAATAAGGCGTAGCGTTTCCTGAAGAACAGTCAGTGTGCGCAAACCAAGAAAGTCCATCTTGATAAGGCCGACCTTCTCAACGTAGTTCATATCGAACTGTGTCATCACTGTATCTGCGCCGGGCTGCTTGAATAATGGAGCCCAGTTTACAACTTCAGCAGGAGCTATAATCACACCGCCTGCATGCATCCCGGCCTGACGCGCAAAACCTTCCAGAACTTCTGCATGACCATACAGTTCCTGATATTGAGTATTTTCCTTTATCACTCTATCAAGTTCACCGTTTGCAGCGATTGACTTTTTCAGATTTTTCTCATTGACCATACCGCTAAGACGGTTTGCATCGGCAACCGCGATACCCATTGCACGTGCCACATCCTTGATCACCATTTTTGCTTTCATACGCCCGAAGTTAATAATCTGGCAAACAGAATCACGGCCGTATTTATCGACAACATAATCAATAACTTTATATCTGTCCCTATCCGCAAAATCAATATCGGCGTCGGGCATGGATATACGCTCTGGGTTAAGAAAGCGTTCAAAAATGAGATCGAACTTTATGGGGTCAACACTTGTTATTCCTACAGTATACGCTACAAGACTTCCGGCAGCACTTCCACGACATCCAACCATGACCCCCATTTTCTGCGCAGCAATTACAAAGTCACGGACAATCAGGAAGTAGCCCGCGAATCCCATTTCATTAATGATTTTCAACTCATACTCAAGGCGTTCTTCAAGGCCGGGCGTAATATGTGTATATTTATCCTTTGTTCCCATTCTGGCAAGTGCGGATAGGTATTCTTCCGGATTTGTAAACCCCTGAGGGACATCGGGAACCGGTAGTTGCGGTTTGGCTTTTACCGAGACATTACACCGCTCTGCAATTTCAAGGGTGTTTGTCATTGCTTCGGGCATATCAGGAAAAAGTTCTGCCATCTCCTGAGGAGATTTGAAATACAGCTGATCGGATGAGAAACGATATCTGTTCGGATCGCTCATGGTTGTCTGTGTCTGAATACAGAGCAGCACCTCATGTGCAAGTGCATCTTCGCGGCGTAAATAGTGCGCATCATTTGCGACAATAAAGGGAATGCCCATTTCGCGGCCGAGTTTTTTCATTTCATCAAATGCGATGTCCTCGTCATTGATACCATGTTTTTGTATTTCGAAGTAGAAATTTCCTTCACCGAAAATGGAAAGATATTCTTCAGTAATCTGTTTTGCCTTATCACGTTTGCCATCAAGTATTGCCTGCGGAATTGCACCACCAACACATGCTGACGTTGCAATGATTCCTTCGGAATACTTCCTGAGTACCTCATTATCAATACGCGGCTTGTAATAAAAACCCTCAAGATAGCCTATGGAACTGAGGCGCATAATGTTTTTCCAGCCCACATTATCTTTTGCAAGTAATATAAGATGATTGTAGGATCGTTCGTCCTTACTTGACATACGATCAAGCCGTGAATGAGGTGCAACATATGCCTCAAAGCCCAAAATTGGTTTGATCCCCGCCCCCATGCATGCTTCATAAAACTCTACTGCACCAAACAAGCCTCCATGATCAGTGATAGCAAGTGCGGGCATCTGATACTCGACAGCTTTCGCAACAAGATCCTTTATTCGTATCGCACCATCAAGAAAACTGTATTCTGTATGATTATGTAAATGAATAAAATTCGAGCTCATTTTGAAACGACTCCGATTTTTCTTATTTTCTTTATGTAAAATCGTTTCCGGGATTTTGTTCTTATTACTTCTTTAAACAACACATGCCAGGATAATAACATAAA
>CAYMGX010000113.1:0-13576 GCA_964390065.1 uncultured Fibrobacter sp.
CGTTTGTATGTAATGAAGAGGGAGTAAGGTTCGCGATATTATTAACTTTGTAGGTTTTTACAAGATATCAGCGAATCGAATGTTACCTTATTATCAACAGATACAATCGTTTGTATTAATACAGAATCAGCTGATAAAAAATCATATTTCAATAGGCATTGTACAAATAGTATATAGCTGATTTTTCATGATCCCATAGGGATCAAATATTTATAGAATACATGACAAAAAACAATCAAAGTCCCGTAGGGACGATATAATTATTGTACATCATGTAAGATATATTGCACATCATAAGGAATAGAGAATTTTTCAAGGAATTCCATATACTCTTCTTTAAAACTTTTTATCGTATGGTGAGATTCCTGATTCTTTATATATTTGACAACTTGATCAATATGAGAATGAGAATAGGAAAAAGCACCATAACCCTCTTGCCACTGAAATCTTCCGTAAACCAACCGTTTGTCATTTATCCATTTCGATGAACTTCCTTTAATATCCTGCAATAAATTCGATATCAGCTGATGTGGTTTATATCCGATTAAAATATGAATATGATTTCCAGTCCCGTTTATTACTATGAGTTTATGTTTGTTATTCTGAACAATACCCGTAATATACTTATACAATTCATCTTTCCATTCTGGCATTATGAGAGATATCCTGTTTTCAACTGCAAATACAAATTGGAGATAGATTTGTGTGAATGTGTTTGCCATACAATTTAAGAACCTATGCATATATTGTCCCTACGGGACAATGGTTATATTAGTGGTTATGTTTTCTATAAATATACTGTCCCTCTGGGACAGAAAAGAAAAAAATTACTTAAATCACAAAAATATAAAAGAATTACAACACTATAGTATTTAAACTGATTTTCTTACCAACAAATTCTCCTGACAAGCCCCCAATTTATTTCTTGTCTTTTTCAGCTGCTGAATCTTCCATAAATTCCCGGATTGCATCAACAACAGTATCAACGTGTAAATCCTGAAGACAATGAAACTTGACTTTTTGATTACACGATAGCGATTTTGGGCTGTAGACAAAGCATGGTGAGCAGGGAGCATTCGCAGTTAGTACTTTGTATCTGACACCCCATGGACGAATATATGCAGGATTTGTAGGACCGATAAGTGAGAGTACAGGAGTGCCGACCGCTGCCGCAAGATGCATTAAACCGGAATCGTTTGACAAGAAAGCATCACAGGCTTTAATCACTGATGCTACTTCGCGTATTGATTTATCTGCAACGAATGTAACACGCCCTTTTGGTGTATTGTCAAGAATGTACTGATTGGCTTCACGTTCCTCTTTTGTGCCAAAAAGCAGGAAATGGGCATCAGGAATTTTCCTGATAGTCTCAGCAAAATATTCCATCGGCCAACGGCGGGCGATATGTCCTTTCAAAATACTTGTTCCCGCATGTACACCGATACAGTACCTGTCACCAGACAAACTTTTTTTTAATGCAACACCAGAGCCTGTTTCTGAGCTGTCAAGAGCGACATACATCGGTGGAATCGAATTTAAATCTGAAGCTATATTAAAAAAAGAAAGAAGCTTTACATTTTCCTCAACGCAGTGCAATGTGTCAATTTCGTAAATGGTCCGGTTTTTAATCCAGTTTCCCTGAGAAAAATTCATTCTCAGATACTGATGACCTATTCGGTTTGGTGCACCGGTTAAAAAAGAAACGATGTTGTAATGAATTCTGTTTGATGGATAAAAAGTAAGTGCATGCGAATGTCTGAATGACTGTTCCTGAATATAGCGGAGCAGTTCCGTTATTTTCTTAAAACCAAAAAAATCGTAGAATACGATTTTGTCAATATCGGAATTGTTTTTAAGAAGTGATGCAGTCCCTTTGTTTAATGTACAATAGGTAATCGAATAATCAGGAAGATTTTTTTTAAGTATTCTCAGTGCAGGTGTGGTCATAAGAACATCACCCATCCCGATCATAGGAGTTATAAAAATAGATTTTTTCATGGTATTTAGTGCGTAGTCAATGTATATGTGTGTTTCCAACGACTATAATATTTTGTTGTTAAAATTCTGGCTTGAATATAAATCCCGCCCTGCAATGCAAAAAAGTTCTAAAGAAATTATTTCAACAGTTCGATAAATCTAATAAATAACACCCCCTGAAACGGAGTAACGTATGATTACAAGAAAAGATGAAAATACACTGATGATTGATATGCCGGCTTATTTAACAATGGACGATCTCGGAAAAGTTATGACCAAAGTAATGCGTCTGATGGTTTTGCCAAATGCAATTTGCATTATTAATATGTCTGATGTACACAATGTCTATAATGCCACAATTCAGTTTTTACTGAGAATTAATGACAGGGCCAAAAGGCTTGAGAATGAAGTTTTTATAATCAATGCAAATACTCAGGTTTGTAATGCATTAAATAATGCCGGGATAAATGAAAAGATTTTTATCTGCGAAAATTATCTGGCAGAAGCAGTAGCGTAATGGGACGGCAGGGAGATTAAAATTAAGGTTAAGGTTAAGGTTAAGGTTGAGAAAGAAAAAGAATCCTTACTTCAACCTTAACCTAAACATCATTCTCATTCTCATTCTCATCATCAATTCTGCAATCTTATCTTTTTTTATTAAAAATGATATCGTATCATCGTTTGTCTCATGTAAATGAGTATCTGTTAAAAATCACAATGTTAACTTAAATTAGTTAAATATTAAATTTTTATTTAAAAGTTGTGATACGTATTCTATATTAGAATGAGCTGTTCGTATATCATGTAAAAGTGCAGTTTAGTAATGCTCTTTTCAGATGGATACGATGTGGAATTGCTGTGTTTATTAACTTTTTGCATTACAGGACATTTTAAGAAAATAATACCTTTATTATACATGTCATACCCGGAACATCAACATCACACAAAGTTTTGAATTTTCTTGATTTAACAACGGAGTTCATAGTAACCTTATAAGAGATTTCATAATCCGTTTTATTAAAAAGGCTAAATGAACTCTTTCTGAGGTAAGCTGTTGTTTAAACTGTAAAATTATTCTGATAAGCAGGAATTTTAAAAAATTCTTTATCGGAAGTAAACAATGGAGTGAACAATGCCAAGGGGATCAATAAATTATTCGCTCGCTGAAACGTACGCAGTTATAAAACTGAGCGGGAAAGTTACCTGGGAAGTTAGTATTGAACTAAATACACTGTTTCAGTGCCTTTTAGGCGAGGATAACATAAAAACGACCTTTATTGATTGTGCTGACACCGAGTATATGGACAGCACAATGCTTGGTATTCTTGTTCATTTCAAACGCAAATCAGAGAATGAACACACACAAGTAGTTCTGTCTGCTCCATCAGAAGTGTGTTTAAATCTTTTCAATGATGTAGGACTTAATAAGGTTTTTGACATTCAGGATGATCGTCCGAAGACTGAATCTGAATTCAGAGAATTGCCACTTGGTAAAGATGTTACGACTGCTGATATTGAGTATCTGATAAAAAAAGCACACGAAGAACTGATGTCACTCAGTGAAAAAAACAGGGCTATTTTTTCACCCGTTGTTAACATTTTTAATATTAAGCCTAAAAGCCGTCGATAACACAGGTTCAGAACACACCAACACCATAAATAGTCTCCGTTCAGACCAACCAGATCCGCAGTACTTATAAATGCTGTTCATACACACTGAAGACAGAAATCACTTCTCAGATAATATCAATTTTTAAATGATTATAAACATGCCAGAGCATTGCTTCCGCTTTATTAAAAGGAAATCCGGGAAGCTCGCTGCCTATCTCGTTGTATTTATCAAGAGGGACAATCCTGAACTCGAATTTTCCGTTTTGTTCCCACCGGTGTACATAGGTGGGATGGTATTTTATTCGTCCGAGTTTCCAACAGCCCGATATTTCAGATATTTCAATGTCAAGAATTACACCGGTATCACGTAACGGATCGCGCTGATTAGAAAGAAAGTTTCCTATCGAGTATATGATAAAAAATTTACCCGATGGATCTTCAATTGATGGCTGCACGATATGAGGGTGGTTTCCAAGAATGATATCAGAACCAAGATCGCGGAGTTTCTTTACATACGTAACCTGGTCGCGATCGGGCATAGTAAGATATTCCTCACCGGCATGAAGACCTGTAATAATAATGTCTGCACCGCGCTTGCGCATATTGTCAATATCTGCTTTGATCAGTTCAAAGTCAATCATATTGATAAGCCATTTTTTACATGATGGAACCGGATGTTCATTGGTGCCATAGGTGTAGGAATTAATCCCTAATTTTACGAAATCAAAGTCAAGGACAATATTACGTACTGATGGATCTGCCGTATCTGATGTCCCTGCGACGTGAAGTGAACGCTTACGAATCGCATCAATGGTTGCGAGGATTCCAGCTTCACCATAATCAGCCGCATGATTATTCGCAGTACTTACAATTGTAAAACCGCAATCAACAACCGCATCCAGAAGTTCTTCCGGCGCATTAAATTCCGGATAGCCTTTGTACCCGTGATGAATACCGGAGATTGTTGTTTCGAGATTACAGATTGCAACATCCGCTCCCTTTATATAGTTCTTTACATATTGAAACATCGGTTTAAAATCGTATGTTTTATCTGCAATGTTATGCGCAGACAGTATACAGGCATCATGAATTAAAAGATCACCTGCTGCTATCAGGCGGATAGACCGCTTTTGTGGTGTCATAGAAAAATATCCCGTTCATTGAATTCAGATGTTTTATAAAGAATGGGAGCGTATCCATTTTTGAATACCAGTTGGCGGGATACTGTGATGGTAGTGATTTTATAACAGTACTGTCAAGTGGAAGAACTGTGTAGCGCTGCTTTAATATATCAGTCCATGTAATGACACTTAAAACATTAATGTGAGCATCAGTAATTTTAAAAAGAGAATCACCCGGCATCTTTCTAACCGTAATATCTGCAATACCTCCAATGTCCCTGTTATTACCTTTTTGTGAACTATAAAAGTTTCCAAGACTGAACACCACAAAACGGTTGTTTGCAGTATCGAACACTGCCGGTTGAAGAACATGCGGGTGATGACCTATTACAATCTGAACATCATTACGCCAGAGGAACTGCACAAGCGATTTCTGTTCTCCGGATGGGTTCATTTGGTATTCATCTCCGAAATGCATTACTGCAATTAAAATATCCGCTTTTTCGGCTTTTATTGAATTAATTTCATTGAGAATTTTTATTGTATCAATAGTATTGATATAACGGGAAGTGCGACTGTTCAATGTACCATTAATTCCATAGGTATACGCAAGAACACCAACTTTGCATCCCTTGATCACTGTCATGATATGGCGCTTATGTGGAACTGTGTCGGTGAACGTTCCTGTATGAAGAAATCCTATTGAATCGATGTGATGTAATGTGTTTTTTAATCCTTTTAGCCCTTTGTCAAATGAGTGATTATTACAGGTGGTCAACAAGTCGAATCCGATTTCTTTCAAATCATTCGCAAGAACCTGCGGTGCATTAAAGGTTGGATAACCACTTATACCAAAACTGTCACCGGCGATTACAGTTTCAAGGTTACCGATTGTAAGATCAGCAGATTGTAAATAGGGTGCGACAAGTTCAAATGAGGGTAGAAAGTCGTATTTTTTTGCGGTTTTTACTTTTGCTGCATTGATAACGGACGCATGAGTCATAATATCACCAGTACATAAAATGCGGATAGTAACCGCTGTATCGGGTGTAACTGATAGTGATGCAGGAGTTGTTAATGTTGTACCGGAATCACTTTGTGCTCTGCTGTCAATCAAAAACAATACCGCGATTGATATTGTACACAGGAATATATTCTTTATGTAAAAAGATGTTCTCATAGTATCTTCTGTTACTTATTTCCCACCAGTACAATGGATCAACCGAATCGCTTCAAGTCTCGGTGATGTTCGTTTAATGACATCAAGAAGCATAGCACATTCTTTTCTTGCAAGATCAATTTCGCTGTCTGATATGGATGTATTCGTTTTTTTAAGTGCTTCGAGACGGTTGATTTCAGTTCCAATACTATTTTTTATTTTTAAAGACGCATCCTTGACACATTCGTTACATTTTACCGATGCTGCAGCTTCAGCCTTTTTTAACATTGCAGGAAGAAGCTTTTGTTTAATATCAGGCTTTTCCATAAATGCAAATGTATTGACACTCTCCAGTAGCTCTTCTTTAAAAAGGGACTTTGCATTTGATTTGTCAATGCCTTTGTTATCAATACTAATACGAAAAACAAAGGGTGGCAGAAAACGGTCAAGATACAGGGATGGGGGAGCGATGCATTCTGCAACAAAGATAGCTTCAAGAAGAAGCCCCGATTCTGTTCCCTGCCTGTACACTGCAAATGATGCATTTCCGTTTTCGGAACCAAGGAATATATCCATACCTCCGGTTACCGCTGGATGATCAATGGTTATAAATTCATAGTCTTCACGATGCAATGCTTTTGAACGGTTGAACGTAACTATTGTTCGTGATGAATTCAGGCCTGGAAATGTTTCATCAACCTGTGAATCTGCAATAAGGTTCCAGGTATCATCACTGAACTCCTCTGCAAGTATTCCACGTGCATGAAGCAGGTCTCTCATAATAGATTTCAGTGACTCATCATTATCGAATGTTCTGATTTGATCTGCAATCAATTGTGCATCACGGGGTCTGAATGAGTGTTGTTCAAGAAGACGATCGCGTCCGTTTTTAAGGCGTGTACTGATTTGGTCAACGGCCTTTAATGTGTCTGAAATTAGCGACTTTACATCTGATGAAAGATTTTTATTTGTTGATGGATCTGTTTGAATGATCGATTCTAATTGCGATTCAAATTTTTCGTATGCTTCCTGTGCAGCTGGTTGTGTGGATTCAAAAATCCCCAATCCCTCATGATACCATCTGGCAAGAAATGAATCCGGTGTATCGTTCAAAACAGGGACATAGATCTTTACAGTGTTTTTCTGGCCTATTCTGTCAAGACGACCGATTCTTTGTTCGACAAGTTCCGGGTTACAGGGAAGATCGAACAGAAACAAATGATGAGAAAACTGGAAGTTTCGTCCTTCACTGCCGATTTCTGAACAGATCAGGATTCGTGCTCCATCCTCTTCTGAAAACCATGCAGCATTTCTGTCGCGTTGAAGCAATGTGAGTTCTTCATGAAACAACCCGGTTTTAACATTAATTTCCTTTTGCAAAGCTTCGTCAAGAGCCAAAACGGTATGTTTGCTTCTGCAGATTACAAGAATTTTGTCTTCATCAGTTCTACGCAGCAATTCTGCAAGGTATTTCACCCGGGGATCTCCTGTCAATCTGCGTTTCTTTTGATCACCCACTCTGCGATCATCATTGAATAACTGCAGTGCATTTAAACGCTGCCCGTTTGATGCCTCAAGGTATTCCACAAATACTTTACGTTCTGGAAAACCACCAACAACTGCCCGAGTATTCCTGAACATCGCCCGCCCGATACCCTGACGGTCAAGTATTTCCGCCACAATCTGTTTGCGGTCGTTATCTGAAAGAGTACCGCTGTTATGCGATTTCAGCATGGAAAGTGCTGTGTCGGAATGAAGCAATGTTGCAAGCTCATCCAGTTCGTTATTGTCAAGTATATTGCCATCAAGCATTTTACCGGTAAGCGTGGCAATCTTACGGTGTTCATCTGCTTCCTTACAGTGTGCATCATAGCTTGTGTAACGATACGGATCAAGTAACTGTAGTCTTGCAAAATGGTTTTCTTCACCAAAATGCTGAGGTGTTGCAGTTAATAATAAAAGATCTTTTGAAACTCGCGCAATTGATTCCACTATCTCAAATGATTTAGATCCTTTTACAAGGTGATGAGCCTCGTCGGTAATAAGAACATCCCAGGATACTTCAGTTGCATATCTTGCCAGTTTGTCATTTGTAAGAAGCTGATTCATTCCGATCAGTACAAGTGATGATTCGTTGAATGGATTAGTTTCATATCCGGTATCTCCGAATTCGTCATCAGTATCCTTTTCAATAATAGTGAAAAGTAAATTAAACTTGCGCAACAATTCAACAAACCATACATGCACCATTGATTCCGGCACGATAATAAGTACTTGAGAAACACGTCCGCTGACAAGAAGACGATGAAGAATCAGACAAGCCTCAATTGTTTTTCCAAGTCCGACTTCATCGGCAAGCATAATTCTTCTTGTAAACCTTGATGATACCTCATTGGCGATATATAACTGATGATGTATCAATTCAACACGTCCTCCGACAAAACCGCGTACCGGGGAGTTTGCAGAACGGAATTTAAGATCCAGGATATTTTTACGGAGCCTGAAAGAGTCACATGTGTCAACATGTGACGAAATAATGCGTTCCATTGGCGTTGTAATACGATTGGTGCAGCATAGTTCTGTTTCACAGATAGTTCCATCAGAGGTCTTATAATAAATAAGATTGTCTTCTTCAAATACCGATACAACAGTCACGGTCCGATTATCAGTAGTTGTGACAGTGTGTCCGTCTTTAAAACGTACGCGCCGCAACGGGGCATTTTCCTTTATATAAACACGAACTGTTTCGCCATCATGGTAGACGATGGTAATTCTTTTGTTGTCAAATTCCTTGACTGAGCCCAAACCAAGCTCCGGCTCCATCTCACTTATCCAGCGTTGACCTGCTTTCCAGGGGTCAACAGGTTTAAAAGACGTTTTCAATTGCAAAATCCTTTTTTATCAGGAGGTATCTGTTTTTAAATGATAAGAAAATGATATATACAGGTAAATGGTACATAGCAAATTATTCTTCCTGAAAAATAGATTAGTGCACAGACAACTAACAAAAATGAATGTGGTAACTGAACAATGATCAAAACAGGTTGGAACTAACTGAAAAATTACTAAATTGTTATTTTCGACGTAATTTATATTAAATTATTATATTTATTTACAGGAGCACGGAGATTTCCGGGTATACTACTTCTAATATTGAGGTTTTGCATGTGCCATTGTAAATTGAATCTTAACAACAGTGTTAATAATAACTTAGTATAGTAATATTGTAATGTGTTCAGGATATAGGGTGTCAGGTTTTCGTGATAAATATACCGATTTTAAACAGAATTCCTCAAAAAATTGTTAAACCGCTTATTCAAATTGTAAAAATCAGTGTTACTATTCTGGTTGTTTACATCGTTATAAAAAAACTCGGCTGGGATAATATTGTTACTACTTTTAAAAAAACCAACCTGATCTATGCGTTTTACGGTCTCGTCTGTTGTGTTGTGAGCATATTTCTTGGTGCTTTGCAATGGCATCTTCTTATGCATCGAAAAGATGTTAAAATTTCCTATCGCGAAACATTTGAGCTTTACTATATAGGAATGTTTTTTAATAATATCGGTACACTCGCCGGAGATACTATAAAGGTAGCATATATTAAAAGCAGGCATTCGCATGGCAAACTTGGCTTTGCTGCGACATTTCTTGATCGGTTTGCGGGGTTGCTTGCATTAACAGTTTTTGCCGGCGCCGGGTGCATTTACATGGTAACACACGGTGAACTTCACACTCAAAATGAATTACTTATCGCAAAAGTTGTTATGGGTCTTGTCTGTATGATGGGGGTGATGTTATTATTTCTACTGATGCGTCGACTGAGACGGCTTCTTATGGCTATTATAGCAAAACTCCCGATTCCTAAAAAACAACTACTTAATGACGTGGTGGCAGCTACCGGTCTTACCTATCATCAGTATCCCTTCGTTATTGGTATCGGATTATTATCACTGTTAATTCAGTCTCTTCGAATAGGCACGCATATTTTCTCTGCGGCCGCTCTCGGGATTCTGACAGTACATAATTTTGTTTATTTTTTCGTATTTATCCCGCTTATTGCACTCTTTATGATTATTCCTCTACCATTTGGAATTCGAGAAACAATCGGTGGAAGTCTTTTCAGTCTTACCGGTATTCCAGTACAGTCTGCATTTGTAATGCAGTTCATGGCAACATTTATCGGTGTAATTGGAAGTCTATGGGGAGGAATCGAATTTTTAATCAATAGGCGGGGCAAGAAGGACATCGTTAATAAGTCATAATTAGGTTATTTGGCTATTAGCTGTTGGCTGTTAGCTACTGCCTACCGTCTACTGTCCCCCAATCACCCCACCAACCCCTGAATAAATTGTGCGTATGCTTGCAGAATTTTAACTCCTGCAATTACCGAGATCCAGAGTCCGGCACCAAGAAACGGGCCAAAAGGTATGTGATGATCTGTGTTGATTTTCTTTAAAAGTATCATTGGTAATCCTGCGAGAGACCCAAGAAATGCTCCCAGTACAATTGCAATAAGTGCGATCTCCGGTCCCCATAAAGCTCCCGCAGCTGCCATCATTTTTATATCGCCACCACCCATTGCATCACCTTTTTTAAATATCACCTTACCGATAAAACCAAGCAGCCACAAAGAGCCGCCACCTGCAAGAATACCCAACAGTGATTGTTGAGGAGTTATGCCGAGTGGAATGAATGAAATCCCAAGCGATAAAACAAGAAATGACAATGTAAAAATATCCGGGATAATGTAATGACGAATATCAATGACCGCAATTGGAATGAGTAAGATCAGGAACGCGAATTGTACTCCCAGTGGAATACCGTTTAAAATGGTAATAGTATGACCGTCAACAAACAAAATCCATAATAGAAGAAACATTGCTGATGTAACAATTTCGACAACAGGGTAAATTATTGAAATTTTTGCTTTGCAACCCGCACATTTACCGCCCAGCAGCAAGTAGCTTACTACCGGAATATTTTCCCATGGTTTTATAGCGCGGTTACAGTCAGGACAATGTGATGCAGGAAAAACAACCGATTCATTTCTTGGTATGCGCCAGATAAGAACATTAAAAAAAGACCCTAACAGAGCACCAAACAATGCAACCAGAAAGTAGATAACCATGCACTCTCCCTAATGTTAACACAAATATCACTTGTTTTATGGCCGTTAATACAAAAAAATCACGGCTTTACCAGTTACTTATTCATACTTTCCGTTTCTGCCCTTTTTTTGTCCATAGTTTTGTTGCGTTTAAGCTCAAAAAGTGAACGAACAGATTCTTTTGTTTTGAGAATTGCTGTCAGATGAAAATTTTTAGGAAGTTGTTTGTAGTAGGTATATACAATTGATCTAGCAAAGTCATTTCGTGTTGGAAAACTCGATATCGATAAACAAATGACCCATGCTATGATCAGTGATTTCAGCAATCCAATTCCTGCACCTAACAGTCTGTCAAACCATCCAAATACAGTCATATTAATTACTTTTTTAACAAGCCACCCGACAAGCAGGATCAACAGGGCTATGACAATATACAAAAGAAAGAAAGCAAGCGCATTTTTGATATGTATAGCGATTTTTAAAGAACCGAACAGCGGAGTTATTTCATTATAATAAAGGAATGCAATGATAAAACCGACAATAAGCGCCAGAATTCTGAAAATTTCGCCTGTCAATCCACGCTTTATTCCGATAATTACAAATACAAGTGTTATTATTCCAAGTATTATATCAAGCGTATGCATACACCGTTTCCTGAAAAATTACAAAAAGAAAAGGCGGATTAAAACTCCGCCTGAATTTGACCTGTTTCTCTAATCACTGCCAAAATACTGTTACAGGATTATTTCCCATCCTCTTCAAGGATACCAACAACATGTTTATCTTCAATGATAAACACTTTCTGGTTTCCTTTCTTATAGATGTACTTCTCCTGAACGGCCCATTTCTGCTGTTCAGTTTCTTTTTTTACAGGTTCTCCAAGCAGAAATATTAGAGTCTCCTGAGTAATGCCGATTTCAAAGCGACCATCATAAATGCAGGATTTATCAAGTTCCGGTAGATCGGGGTGTGCCTGGATATATGCATCAATTTGAGCCTGGTCAGGTTTAATGAAACTTTTTGAATTGCTGCATCCTGCAACAAACAAACCAATAATCAAGAGAAGTGATAATTTTCTAAAAAGCATTGTCGAAGTCCTCCTCGGAAGAGTAGATTTGTACCAGTTTATTCAACCCGACAACCTCAAGGACATCCCGAACGTATTCATTTGGTTCGATCAGTACAAGGCTGCCATCTTTTTTCTTAACCTGATTGTGACAGTAAATCAGCACATTAAGCGCACCGCTATCAAGGTAGGTAACCTGTGCAAGGTTAAGTGCAATATTACTGGTTTCTTTTTCGAGAAGTGTATTAATGTAGGATTTCAAAACGATAGAATCTTTAAGTCTGTCAATTTTACCAACTACATCGATTACATGAAAGTTTTTCTTTTCTCTGCCACCGATATCCATGTGTTTTGCCTTTGACCGAGGTTGAACTTTAACTAAGAATTATTTTATAAATATAATTCAGCTTTAACAAAATGGGTAACGAAAAAGTGTACAAATTCCCATTCTGGATTTTTTTTTACATTATATAGACCGAGTTACGTTTTTTCCTCTTTCCATCATCAAGCGTATTTACCAGCCGTTTCAGATAATCCATTGATGAGTCATCTTTTGAACACTGTCCAACTGACAATGTTATGGTAATGCCGCTTGAGTAATTGGAAATCGTTTTTGTACGCTGTGCAACATTTTCCCGAATACGTTCCGCAAGTTCCTGTGCTTCCCGCTTGTTTGTATTTGGAAGAATCAGGAGAAATCTGTCACCGGAGTACCTTGTTATAATATCAACAGTTCGAATAGTTTTCTTGATTATTTTCACAATTAGTGTCAGGACCTGATCACCACCACTGGTTCCAATTGCCGTATTAACTGCTTTAAAGTTATCTATATCCAGAAAAATTGTTGCAAGCGCGTTTTTGTATCGTTTTGCGCGCATCATTTCCTCTTTTAGCTTCTCAAGATGGTAACCTGGTGTATAGATACGGTCAATCCAATCCTCATTTGACTTTGGTGAAACAGGTTTTGCCGGTGATGCAACCGGAATACTCAGAATCGGAGTGGTTGATATCTGAGTGCTGAAATAGTCTATTGCAGCAGCCTGAATACAAATCACTCTACCGATCCGCTGTTCAAGCCATCGCTTGTTATCAATAATTTTTTTCCAGTGAGCGATTGCATCTCCATTAATCAGATCTCTACCGGTAAGTTTATTGATAAGCGTGCTGAATGGATTGTTAATCGTTGATGGCTCATCAAGAAAGATTCGTTTGATCGCATTGAGCGAATGTATATCTTTTTTAATAAGTGGTTTTTCTATAAGTTCGCTGAACCCTGAAAATGGTAATTCGCTCATAGATAATTATACGCTTAAATGAATAAAGTTTCCTAAAAAAACAGTAAAAACAAAGTCTTAGCGCGTTTTTTTTAAAAATTTGCAAGTCCTGTTCCGTATATAAAATAATTCTGTACGCAAAGAATACGATAGTATTATGGAATATTTTGAATGTATTTTTATAAATGTTGAGAGAATTGTAGAAAATTATGATAATTGGAACTACTTATACAATTCTGTTAAGACAGGATACAAAGT
>CAYMGX010000114.1:0-7846 GCA_964390065.1 uncultured Fibrobacter sp.
ATTATGTTCTCCAGGAACAGGCAAAGAAGGGCTGATTCACGATGAGAAGTTCACCGTTAAAAGATACATTGAAATCACTGGGCGCGTCATTTACTGAATGCTATGGTGTTGAAGTCGTTTCGTCTGTCAGTCCTTTGGATAAGGAGTACCACTACATCCGTGATGCCGCGGGGTTGACTGATTTTTCGCATGTACAGAAGTTCAGGGTACCGGAGGAGAGTGGTCTTGACTTTTTGGATAATCTTCTGGCAGGAAATGTCGCACGAATCCGTTTTGGCCGCATTCTTCACACATTCTTAAGTGATGATGCTGGAAATCTTCTTGCAGACTGTTATGTTGCAAATAACGATGATGAATTTATTGTGCTGTGCGAGAGTATCGCAGATGATAAACTGATTCGCGATATATTTACAAAGGATAAATCTGCAAATGTTACTGATATCACCGACAGTCATGTGGTGATTGGCGTTGACGGGTTCAGGTCCTGGAGCGTTATTCGTGATCTGTTTGGAGCAGATATTCTTGGTCTTCCGTATCTGTCAATAGAAACCTACAGTTTTGAAGGTACTGATATAAAATTGTTTCGCGCGGGAAAAACATCCGAATTCGGGTATCAGCTACTGGCACCAAAAGAGATCGCAGAAAAGCTGTTTGCTGTGCTTCTTGATGGTATAAAAAAGGTTGAGGGTGGTGTGTGCAGTGTTACAATTCACAATGATCTGCGTCTTGAGGGACGTTTTTTCAATATATACAGTGAAGGTGCCCGTGCAAAGGATCCGCTGATACTTGGTTTACAGTATATGATTGATTTTGACAAAGAGAAATTCAATGGCAGTGATGCGATCTTTAAGCGCAGAGCCGACGGGTTGACAAAGAAAATTATTGGAATACGGGTGGAAAAGAGTGTTGAACTTGCTTCTGGAATGTCAATTTACAATGGTGATAAAATGGTTGGCGAGGTACAGACTGTATGTTTTTCGCATGTTCTTGACGCAAAAATCGGACTTGCATTATTCGATATTGATGTTGCCTATAGCGGCCTTGAGTTCTCACTGAATCCCGCAGGCGGGCCGGAATTGGTAACAATTTCAATGCCGCCGATCATGCCTAAGAGTCTATCGGTGAAGCTTGATGAATTATAAGAAACTATAAAACGAAGAGGTAAGGGGATTTCTACGCTAATCAGTAACGATCCCTGAACCTGGTGTCGGGGATGAAAAAACGCGGATTTTTATTGGATTATCTGTGATTTGCGGTTTATCACTGAATTTTAAATACTAAATCAGCACGGCTGTAGTGATACACAGAGTCCACTATGCTTCTGTGGATGGTCGTAATTAATCGGAGTAGCAGATGGAACGCTTTGATGGCAAAATTGCACTTGTTACCGGGGGATCCCGCGGAATTGGTAAGGCTTGTGTCGAGGAGCTGGCTGCCCGTGGTGCGAAAGTCTATTTTACGTATAATAAAAATGATGTTGCTGCTGATGACTTGGCCATGTCAAGTGGAGCGATTAAGTGTAAAGTGTCACAAACAGACGACCTGCTTATTGATGAAACCGTGCAGAAAATAATAGCCGATAATTCAAAAATCGATCTGCTTGTAAACAATGCCGGTATTACTGCTGATCAGTATATCATGATGATGCCAATTGAGGATTGGGTTAAAGTTATTGACACAAACGTAAGTGGAGCATTCAGATGGTCAAAAGCGGTTTGTAAATCGATGATGAGTGCGCGCGGTGGTGCAATTGTCAATGTCGCTTCAGTAAGCGGACTGCTTGGTATTGCAGGGCAGACAAATTATGCTGCATCGAAAGGTGCCCTGATAGCATTTTCCCGGGCCCTTGCAGCGGAATTCGGTTCTCGCGGTATCCGCGTCAATACGGTTGTACCTGGATTTATTGAAACCGATATGACCGCAAAGATGCCGCGTCAGATTAAACAGCAGAATCTCGACAGAATTTTACTTCGCCGTTTTGGCAAAGCTGTTGAAGTTGCCAGAACGATAACCTTTCTTCTTTCTGATGATGCATCATATATTGCAGGACAGACCATTGTTGTTGATGGTGGATTGACAGGAACAGTCGCATAATGGGAAAAGTGGCATTTTTATTTCCGGGACAGGGGTCGCAGGAGATCGGGATGGGTCAGGATCTTTTTAAGGATGATTCGTTTATCAGATCATTGCTCTCACTTGCAAATGAATTGACAGGTACAGATCTGGAAAAACTCTGTCTGCGTGGTCCTGATAAAACTTTAATGCAGGCACAATTTCTTCAACCGGCACTGGTTATTATTTGCCTGGCATATCTGAACAGATTGCAGGAAAGAGGCATTAACGCTGACTTTGTCCTGGGACATTCACTTGGTGAGATTACATCATTGGCAGCAGCAGGGATTGTGTCACCGGAAGACGCTCTGAGAATTGCTGCAAAGCGCGGAGAGCTTATGGACAAAGTGGCAGCAGAAGTAAGCGGAGGAATGCTTGCCGTGATGTTTATGCCGCTTGAGCAGGTTGAGTCGCTCCTTGATGAAATCGGTGAAGAAAAATCGCTGGTTCTTGCAAATGATAATGCTCCGGATCAGATTGTACTGAGCGGACGGAATGATCTGCTTGACAAGTTTGCATCAGTTATTGCTGAACGTAAGCTTGGGAAAAGTAAACGTGTCAATGTAGTCGGACCATGGCATAGCCCGTTCATGCTTAAAGCCCGCTACGAGTTTGAATCCTGGGTTGAAGATTTCAAATTCCTGAAACCGTCAGGGTCAATAGTTTTAAATGCGACCGCAAAAACCGAAGCGCACCCATCAACGATAAAGCATCTTGTAACCTGGCAATTAACAAGCCCGGTATTTTGGCGTGAATCGATGAATATGATCCGTGCAGAGGGTGTTGATACACTTTACGAGATAGGGCCGGGCAGAGTACTCAGCGGAATTGCACGTGTCAATGGATTCAAAAAAGAGACTAATATTTACAATATCAATAATCTTCGCGGTATTGAGTCTGCGCTTGGTCAGAGTGTATAAGAAACGATTTTTCTAATGCACCTGGTGTTGTACTATACAATCGCCGCTGGTCTTTTTGATTGGACTAATTGTCAATGTAACGAATTTTTATCGAGCTAAGGTATGGAGAATGGCCAAACACTTTTTAATAGTAACGTTTGTGATTGTTGCCCTTGGTTTAATTTTTCCTGCTTATTGTCAAACTCATAATCAACTCCAGTCCGCACGTGTGTTTAATGGATTTTCTTTAGGAATGCTTGCCGTTTCCCAGAAGTATACTGATGTGGACGATATGTACCGTTATACCGATTCCGTGTTTACATATAATGTTCGTAAGTTTAAGGAGTATTCTGGATATCCTTATTATTTTCGCAATGGTATTAGAAATCGTGTTGAGATCAGTTATACCGGTTTCTACTTTCCGCTTTTTGGCGCGTTCATTGAATTGGGTCTTAAGGTAAAAATTTATGAATATGGAGAACTATCACTATTCAAGAATATTACTGTTGCATTAAGTGGAAATATATTTAGCGTTTATGATGAATGGGATAAGGGATCTGAAAAATGGGGCGGATTGATTGTTTCAACAACACACCGTTTTAAGAGTGTTGAAATCGAAATTGTACTTGAACCCTTTTACTCTAATTATGAAGGGTATTTTGATCATGATTCTTATCGCAGTGAAATAAGGATGGAGTCATTTAATTTGTCAAGTGGATTAGTAACACGTCTGGATTTTAATCCAGAGAATAGATTTAGTTTTGAAATTAAAGCAGGTTTTAACTGGCAACACGTTTTTGATAGTCACTATCAGGCTTATTTAGATAACTATAGTTTTGCTCCAACTAAAGTTAACCGGAAAATCCTCCATCACAGTGATGAGTTTTTAAATGGAAATAATTTTGGTGGAAATGCAAGTATTGCCTTTAATTGGTTAAAAAAGAAACTATCTTAATCGAGCCAAAACGAAAAAATCGCTACTTGCTCAATAAATAAAGTGTATGTCAAGTGTGATTAAATGGGTGTTATAAAATATCAATTAGAAAAACACACTAAATCCCGTTTTTAACAGATGACCCACGCTATTCCCGATTAAAACTAAGCTTTCAACATTGAAGAATACCCATTTGTAACCAAATTTAAACGAGCAGCCCGGGCCGCCAAAAAACAATACATCTTTATAGTCCCTTTCATTACTATTATAGGTATAATCATAATAATAATCGTAATCACTTGCATACCAGAACCCGGCTGCGATTTCAGGTGCAATTTTTATGATACTGCCATTATGTATAGCATACCGGTATTTAATTGCTGCACCGCCAAATGTGCATACTTCTCCAAATCCCCAGTAGTAGTCTATTCCAAAATAATTGTTTCTGTATTGTATACCAAGGTCAACTGTCGGACCGAAATTCGTGTTATTATTGTATTTAAATATTCCAAATGATGTCTCAACTGAAAATTGGAAAATTTTCCCAATCGCTATATCAAGCTCAGTAGTTTTATCATGTTCAATTTTTATCAGATCTGAGAGCGTATCATTCTCATGTATGAGATCAAGTCTGTAAACACCTGTTTGTAAATTTTCAACAGTCCGGTTACCATCTCCTACATGGTGTGAATTTAAAAAAATGGATGAGTTTTTTGGGTATACTTTAATATGAAGAGCGCCTCTGCGGGCTGTATCAAATGCAAGAGACTTTAGTGATGGTATTGCTATTATGCCCTGATTGACGTTTGTATCTTTTACAGATGTTTCAACCATAGCGCTATCGCTGATAAGCAAGGGCTTGGCAGATGAAGAATCTGTTACTGATGCCGACGCTGGTATTTCAATTGTTACGGATACAGATGCTGCAGTATCAATTGGTACCGATGCAGTTGAATCGCTTGTCTGTGAAAAAATAGTGGCAATTGCTGCAAAAAAAATAAAAATTGCAGTATGCAGCTTTAATGGATATATCATATGATGTTCCTGTGTGCGTGATGAAAATAAACAAGGTATTAATTAACACATTGCTGATTGATATAATTTAATTAATACCCGGGTTACATATCGTAAATATTCTCATCCCGTGACGGGCGTTTTTTACGTCCTGCACCTTTTGATCCACCGGTCTTAAACAGATCGTTTTCATCAATATCACCCATCTGCTGTTCGATTTCATCAGGATCTGCACCTGCTTCCATTTTTGAAAGTGCCTCTTCCATTTTGTCACCGAGTTTTAGGCCGGTCATTGACGTAAGTTTACGCATAAGATTAGCAGCTTGTCGTGGGTCATCTTCATTGATGGATTCCGCTTCGGATGCAAGCACTTCCATGGCCCGTTCCATTTTTGACTCGTCAAGATTCAGTGAACTCATAGGATCACCACCAGCACTTTCGTCGTTGCCTTTTGCCTTACCGGTATAGGCGAATTGCGAAACCATCCGGCTCAGGGTATCGTTATGACACTTAGGACATAGAGGAGATGATGAAGTATTTATAGAACGGGAAAAAAAAGTGAAGATGACATTGCATTTACTGCATAGAAATTCATACATTGGCATAGTGTAAATCCGTTGTTTGAGGAACGTGACCAGTGACACGTAACCAGTGACGGGCAGGAAACTATAAACTCCCAGGGGTTTACTTGTCACACGTCACTTGTCACACGTCACTTCTTCTATAAAATATAAAAAACGGATAACAGGCTATGCATCAATTTTAGCACATACCTGATCGCGGCCGGACTCTTTTGCTTTATAGAGATTGGCATCAGCCCGCTCAAAGAAGGATACCGGGTCATCATGTTCCAGAAGTTCAGCACATCCGATGGAGATCGTAACTTTGACTTCCAGATTTGATCCATCCTCGGCATGTACAACCTTTGCGACTTTCACGACGTTGCGAATACGTTCTGCGATCTGCAACGCATTGTATTCATCAGTATCCGGTAAAACAACCAGCATCTCATCACCGCCGTATCTGACCGCGATATCTGAATTGCGAAGAACATCTTTGATTGACTGTGCGACAAGTTTGATGACCTGATCACCAACGAGATGACCATAGGTATCATTGACAGTTTTAAAAAAATCGATATCGATAAGAAGTAACCCAAGTTTCTGTTCTGTTTTTCGGGCGTCTTCTATATAAACATTAAAAACACTTTCAAAAAATGTCCGGTTAAATAACTTTGTAAGTGCGTCGGTACGTGCAAGTTTTTCTGTACTCTCAAGTGATTTTTCAACTTTTTCTAATTTCCGGACTATTTTTGCACTGACAAGGTTAAGTGAGAAGCCACATTGTATCCGTGTTGAATCACCCGCGATATTAACCAGTCCCGAGCGGACATCCGGAAAGATAATATCCCCGAATGCAACAATTGCCGGAAACTGGGTCAGGTTTTCAAAGGCACACTCAAGCTCAGGAAGCGTTTGAGCAACCGCAATATTCATTACTTCATTAAAGAAACCTGAAATATCCTCACGGTATTTTTTGTATTCTCCGGAATCGTCCTCAATGCCGATAATTCTTAGTGCTTCCGATTCCTGAACACCAATGATAAAACCACCTTGTACCTGTCCATAAAAACTGATATAAACAGTCATGCCCTGATCAAAAGTAAATGATTTTTCTTTGTAAGTATCTGAATTAACAGTTAGTAATATGCCTGTCATATCACACACGGTATCACAGAGCTTTTGAGCAAAGAATGTGGTCCAGGCGTGGAGATAGTCACTTTGTATGTTATCTGTTTGATCTGGCATGGTCTCTAATCAGTTGAATTGTTAACACATGATTATTAGTAACTTGTTTAATTGTATTATATTCCGGTAAAAAAGGGAATAGTAAAATGCAAAAGAGGGCAGGTATATCGTGCAAATGAATCTTCAATTTCGCATGTTACCCACCATGTTAAGGCTTATGAATAAAGCACATACATTGTAAGTGGACACTATTCTGACCTTTAAAAACAACGTCCGTTTTCATTTTTTGGACATTTGCCTTCCATACATCGATAGCAGATCTCGTTAGGCAATTGCTGACCATCAAAGTACAGACTGATATTTTCAAATGTTGTTTGAGCAATATTATCGAATGCTTCACGGGTGAAAAAGGCCTGATGAGATGTAATGAGAACATTGGGAAATGTCAGCAACCGTGCGAGTGTATCATCACCGATACTGTTTACAGAAAAGTCTTCAAAGAAATAGTCACTTTCCTCCTCGTATACATCAAGACCAGCTGCACCGATTTTGTGTTTTTTAAGACCATCGATAAGATCCTGTGTCTTGATCAGTTTTCCCCGGCCGGTGTTAATAATCATTACGCCATCTTTCATTATGTCAATAGTGTCTTTGTTGATCATATGAACATTTTCAGGTGTCAGCGGACAGTGGAGTGAAATGATATCACTCTTATTGTAAAGCGTTGCAAGATCAGTGTAAGTACAGCCGCTCTCTTTTGCAAACGTATCATCCGGATACTTATCGTATGCCAAAACAGTCATTCCGAATCCGCGTAAAATCGATATCGCAATTTTACCGATTTTTCCGGTACCGATAATTCCGGCTGTTTTTCCGAACATGTCAAATCCAAGCAGACCATTCAACGTAAAATTTGCATCACGGGTACGGAAATATGCCCGGTGTGTCTTTCGGTTAAGTGTCATTATCAGCGCAATTGCATGTTCCGCAACTGCATGAGGAGAATATGCCGGAACACGGACAACATGGATTTTATTAAAAACCGCTTTCAGGTCAACATTATTATATCCTGCACAGCGCAGTGCGATGAGTTTTACTCCATTGCTGTACAGTATTGATGCAACATCTGTATCTACAGT
>CAYMGX010000114.1:7946-13406 GCA_964390065.1 uncultured Fibrobacter sp.
CCGATCACCCTGTTATTATAGGTAAATAACTGATTCGTGCATGCATCACTCGATACTTCATGGCTTGCATTCTGAGGAATAGCAAAGGTGTCACCGTGCCAGTGCAGGGCCAGACATGAATCGGGGATGTTTTGTAAGAGTTTGCTGCTATGTCCTGATGGTGTTTTTCTGATTGGAAACCATCCGATCTCCTTGCAGTGGTTTTTGGTTACTTTCGCACCAAGTGCAGAGGCGATCAGCTGTGCACCAAGGCAGATACCCAGTACTTTACCTTGTGCATCAATAACATTGCGGATATACTTCTTTTCTGATTCAAGCCATGGATAGAGATCATGTTCATCAACATTCATGGGGCCTCCAAGAATGATAAGCAAATCGTATGATTTGTGATCCGGGAGTGTATCACCTTTGTAGGCATGTGAGACTGAGATCGAAAACTCATCATCAGGAAGCATTAGAAGAAAACCGGGCGTTTCAAAAGAAACATGCTGGAGTATATGGATTTTTGTCATAAAAAAACCTCGTTAATGATCGTATGTAACACTTTTCTCCACTAATGTTGAAATGGACAACAGTTTGTACAAAAAATATATCAGAATCACAAACATATCATTGATCTGGATCAAGAATTGAGTATTTTATATAGAACAGAACATTTTGTGTGCAGCAATTGTCAGTAATTACTATCATAATCATGACTATTTAATGGTTGATGCAAAAAAGGGTCATTTTTCAGTACAATTATTCAATCCTGTACGAGGGCCTGTACAGGCTGGAAGCAGGTATCAAATCAGTCATGTTGAATAATCTTCAATTATTTTTCACAGGCGGAGATCTCCTCTGCAGTAACTATGCGTAATGAACAAAACAGCGTTTATTGAACAATCAGACTATTTCAGAGGGGTTTCGGATACATTCAGAGAATGCCTTGCAGATTTATGTGTTCCGCAGAATGTTGACAATAAGGGAGTGTTGTTCAGTGAAGGAGACATCGGACATGCGTTTTACCTTCTTGTTAATGGTGCAATCGGCCTTTATAAAGGAGTTGAAAGCGGTAAAGAGGTGGTTATTAAAATCGTAAAACCTGGAGAACCGTTTGCCGAGGTTGTATTGTTTGAACAAAATACCTATCCGGTGACTGCGATTGCAATCAGGAGCAGCCTTGTGTTTATGATTCCCAAATCACAGTTTAGCCTCCTGCTCAGTGATGAGCTCATGAGAAATGATTTTATTTCAATGTTGATGCGTAAGCAGCGGTATCTTGCAGAACGTATTAAATTTTTAACGATGCATGATGTCGAGGATCGTTTTTTTCTGTTTCTTGCGGAACACTATGGAAATAGTGAAAAAGTCAGGTTGAATATTTCTAAAAAAGATATTGCTGCAGCAATTGGAACAACACCCGAGACCTACTCGCGGTTGATAACGCGGTTGACAAACGAAGGAAGAATAGAGGTTACAGATAAAACGATTATTATAAAGCCAATGAGTTAGCCGTGTGTTTTCCTTTGAAGACAGAACATGGCAGCATCGGGAAAAAAACGGTGAGTATTAATTATATTGGATACTGACTAATGATAAGAAAAATATATAAATTTCAAAGGAGTTCTGCGTGTTAAGAAAAACTCTTGCAGTTGCAGCGTCTGCGGTGTTGTTTTTACTGCTGTATGATTGTTCCAATCCTGTTGATGAGCAGTTGAGGTGGAGTACAAAAACAGAAGTACCGGTTACTAATGATGAATTCTCGTTTATTGAAGAGATTAACAACATCTATGAGGATGACACCGGCACGATCAGCATAATTGACCCGGATCCTACGAAAAAGGGCGATGTTCTCAGGGTAAAAAACAGTCAGAACCGCAATATCGTTATTGATATAAGTGAGGACAGCATTGAAACGCAGACTGTTGTTGCGGTGCTTGGTCCTGTTCCGGTTGTCTCATCGGTAAAATTCGGGGATACGGCTACTCTTAACACGGCAGCGGGAGAATTCAACGGTACAATCCCGCTTACAATACCATATCTGTACGATGTAACTTTTTACGATACTGTCAATAATGACATTTCTGTAAAGATTGAAAATATTTCATCATCTTCGCTTAGTAATGTAACAGTTGGTATCGATGGAGTTGATACGGTGCAGGTTGATGAAATTACATCCGGAGCATACGCAATAATAAAACTTGATGCCCGTGGTAAACGGTTGGTTCAGACTGTACAGGTGCATTTCGCCGGAAATGCAGCGTCTGCAGGTACAAAGAGTCTTGGCCTTGAATTCTCACTGGGTGGAATGCTCATTGGAAGTTGCAGGGCATCGGATTCTCTTGTGAAATTTTCACAAACTGTTAAGGCTACGTATGATATTACCGATACGGTGGCACTTGACTATGTTGATGTTAAATCAGGAACATTTTTCTACAAGGTTGAAAATCAGAGCCGGCTGCGTTTTAATGTAAGCCTTGAACATGAACATGTTTGGGTGACAAGTTATTGCAGAGAAAACGACAAAGAGAATGTAGCAGATCTGAATTCAATCAGTGCGGCAGATTCTGCAACAAAGTTTGTCGGTAATGTTCTTCTGACTACACAGGGGGTTTCAATCCAGCCACTGTCTGATGGCATCGTTGCCCGGCTGAACCTTTCAAGCTATCGTCTGTTCGGGGTCTGGGATGAAGTACGGCAGGAAGCGGTAACATCTGCGGTTTACACGCTGGAAACTCCGAAGCCCACAGGTGATACGATAGCGTTCAGTGCCGGTGATAGTCTGAAACTTACCCTGGTAAGTGAAGACTTTAAATTTGATGAATTTCTTGGAACGGTTATGGTTCCTTATACCCGTGAAGCTGATACACAAAAAGTTGCAATTAATCTTCCGAACCCGATGAATGAGACGATGAAAGATTCATTGCGCAACCATGTCCTGTTAGCGCTTGTTAATGGTGATATAGCATGTACGACAAAAACAAACGATCGTGCATTTATTGACACAATGATTGTAAAATTTAAAGCATCTGCGTTAGGATTTCCTGCCGCCCGGGATTCTTCTACGGTACGTTTTAATAATGTACGCAATGATTCTATTTTCAAAAGAACTGTCAATATTACAAATGTCGCGAATCAATTCCCTGATACGGTCATAATCACATCAAATGTTACAGTCCCGAAGGGTACCAGAATGCGTGCCTGCAACTCGCATGAGGATGACAATAGTTCGGGTATTGGAAAAATGACAATTACCATGGGTACCAGATACGACTTTTTATCAAGCATTGACTGGGGTGTACTGCTTCCAACCTATCTTGATCTCGGGGGAAGCCGATTCTCGGTTATGGAACCGCTAAGATTTATTAAAAAACTTGAAAGCCGTCTGGTTACAATGAATTTAAAGATACGCAATAGTTCAAATATGCATATGAGACTCTACTCGCTTATTGCACCGCGTAAACTTATTGATACACTTGATTCCATGTCAACGAACGATTTTGTAAAACTTGCACGATCAAAAGGCAATTCAGAAGCGTTGGGGTATGTCAACTTCTTCGGATCAGATGGCGTATTCGTGCCGCCGCGTGACAGTACATTTGAAAACAACGTTGTACTAAATCACAATCAGCTCGAAACAATACTTAACAGTGATACCTGCAGCTGGCGCTGGCTTGCACGTCTTGAGCCTCAACCGCGTGATTCACTTATGGATACTGATTATCTCGATATCCGTTCGAAATTACGTATTGAGGGTATTAACAGTATTGATTCACTAGTACAGTGGTAATTATGAGAGAAGGTATCACAATGAAAAAGTATAAAAATGTCATGATGTCTGCACTGCTGTTCTGTTCAGCAGCATTTGCAGTAGTTGATCAGAATCCGATAAGTAATGGTACCACGATGGTACGTAATGCATCGGGAAACAGTTATGAAGCGGTTTACCATAATCCTGCAGTTCTCGGGGTTGACAAAGCACCCAAAGGCGGTCTCTTTATTCCGCTTACCTGTGCGGGTGTCGGTGTATGGAGTGACAAGCTTGCGCTTTCTCCTTTTAACAAATATGCACTTGACAATGCAGAATTGTATGGTGACCTTATCGCACATATTCTTAATAAATCATTCGACCTTGATGGACTTAACCCATATCAGGTGTCCGAGAAATTGACAAAAGAGTTCAAAGACGGCTTTAAAGTATATAGTGGTGCACGGGTTTCATTGCTTAATGGTGCCTGGGGACACTTTGGTTTTGATGTAACCACCTATGTTGATGAGGAAATGCATGTGCCTGAAGGGCCACTATATGCCATTTTTTCAGATACTAAAAGTTTATTTGAAGGCAATACACTTAAATTCAATGATTTCAGGCAGGAAGCATATTGGGCAACCGATTTTACCTTCCATCTCGGTTTACCGGTCCAGGTACCGATGTTGCATAAACTCTTGGGGCTACGCTATGGTGCGGGCGGTCTTGGTGTGCGTTATGTAATGGGTCACTCTATGCTTAAAGCGCAGATGGATGATGATGCAAGTCTTACCTATAATTCAAACAATCAGCTTGATGCAACCGGGACTCTGACTGTTCAAACTGCAGGACTTGGATTTTCCGGACCATGGAGAAATAAAGACCTGTCAGGGCTGCCGGTTAATGGTCATGGTATTGGTGTTGATCTCGGCGGTATTCTGTATGATAAACATGGTTCGCTTACTGTCAATGTACAGAACCTGGGTGTTCTCTTCTGGACAAGTAATCTTCAGGAGGTTACCTACAGAATACAGAAAGAGAACCTTGATGCATGGGATATTATCAAGGGTATTGATGAGGTAGGGGATGACTGGGATTCTCTCAGGCTTGAAATTTTCGGGCAGCCCGGTGAATACATCTCCGGTTCAAATGATACTCTTAAGGATGCAAATGTACTCGCCATGATGCTACCGGCAACACTTGATATCGGATATACCTATTCCTGGGATAATTCCAGTCATGAGAAACCATATATGAAAATGCTTGCCAAAACTGCGACTGCCGGTGTGAATTACAACCAGCATTTGTCAAGGGGGCCCGGACGTTCATTTGTTCCCCGTTTTTCAATAGGTGGTGAGGCTGGTACACTTAATGGTGTAGTTCCGGTTCGTGCCGGATTTGCTTTCGGCGGGCCCGAAAGACTTGCATCAGCACTCGGGCTTGGTGTCAATCTCAAATATTTTTCAATCAATGCATCATATAAGGCAATCGGCCATCTGTTCTTTGTACCAAGTAAAGGTGCTGAGTTTGCAACAGGAATCAACGTTGCCTGGGGTATGACATCAGACCGTGATGGTGACGGCATACTTGACAAGGACGATAAATGTCCCGAAATACCAGAAGACTTTGATGGTTTTGAGGATAAGGATGGCTGCCCGGATTATGACAATGATCAGGATGGTATCGCAGATACACTTGATAAATGTATTAACGATCCTGAAGATAAGGAT
>CAYMGX010000115.1:0-13354 GCA_964390065.1 uncultured Fibrobacter sp.
AAAATATGAATACAAAAGTAACAGAGATTAACGCGAAATCAATTATTACAAAATCAAATCTGCCCGATGCTGATTATGTCATTAATCCTTATGTCGGCTGTACGCATGCGTGTGTTTATTGTTATGCACGGTTTATGAAACGATTTACCGGACACACTGAGAGCTGGGGTTCATTTATTGATGTTAAAATCAATGCAGAAGAATTATTCCCGAAAAATATGGAAAAATATTCGAACAGGTCAGTTTTTTTATCGTCTGTTACCGATCCTTATAACCCTTTAGAAAAAGAGTATAAACTTACCCGGAGCATTCTAAAGAAGTTAATCAGCATCCAGCCAATGTTGAGTATACAAACAAAATCTTCACTGATTACCCGTGATATTGACTTATTGAGAGAATTTAAGAATTACAGGGTTGGGTTGACAATTACGAGTGATACCAATGATATCGCAAAAATACTTGAGCCGGGAGCTTCAGGTATAGATGATAGGCTGAATACACTAAAAATGTTACACGAAAACAATATCGATACCTATGTGTTTATTGGACCCATTCTACCCTTTATTACAAACTGGAAAAAGATTATTGACATGACTAAAAAGTATGTCAATGTATATATGTTTGAAAATGCAAATCTGCATGGTACTATCTGGAAAGATGTAAAAACCACAGTCAATAACAACTTTAATGATCTGTCTCAAAAGTATGATGATTTTTATGCTCATCGCAACGATTACTGGGATAACGAAGAATCAGAAATAATTACTTACTGTAAAGTAAATAGTATAAATTACAAGATGTACTTTGACCATAAGAAGATCAGGAAGAATTAATGATGATGGTAAAACATTGTTCATTTTTTAATTCACGTCAAAATGTCAGAATTGTCAGGCTGGTTATATTTGTCAGACCTTTTATTACCAGGCATAAAAAATGTTCCGGTTGGTAGCGGAACAAAAAAAATAGAAATTTCAGAGTAGCAGCAACTACCCCTAACGTTGAATCTCAATATCAATAGTAGCATTAGTAGAATGAGTAGAATGAGGAGCATATCGCCCACGCATTGGGCGGCTCCGCTCATTTGTATAAACGGAAATTTCAGGATTGTAAACGAGTATGTCAGAAAAATTATAAGACCTGTCGTTTCGCTTGACTAATGGTTCCCATCCCGGATAATGAATTCCGACGACACAACCGTTATCATCGGGATATGATTCGCCGGGATACAGTGTTATCCCGGATACATCATACCGAACAGCATAGCTGCCATGCCCGTATTGTTCCAGTGAGATCCGGGCATTAGGAACATAGTAGTTATCAACTACCGGCGTGGAACCATTCTCTGTTTTGATATAGTACAAAAAGGAAAATCCATGCACCGGTCGTGTACCGGTGTTTTGAATGACGATGCGCGGTTTTGAAACATTTCGTTCGTGAAGCGCTTCTTCCTTTGAATATGCAGTCAGTGAAATTTCAGCATTAATTGTTGCAGACAGGAATGTGGTTAATGAAAACAATGCAATTACGAGATAGCGATTCATGGTATCCTCCACGTATTAAAAAAGATCATCAATCAAATGTTACTGTATATAGATGCACTAACAGGAAAAAAACGCTCATATAATGGAGTGTATAGGTTCGTAAACACTTCAAGCAACCCCCTCTCCCAATCCTTTTGGAGAGGGGGCCGGGGGGTAAGGCTTTTCAATTCTTCAACCGACTGAATCCGGTAACACATTTTATGTGCGCAGGATTTATATAATGTAATCTTTGCGTCTGTTTACACAGATAAAACCATTGGTATAAATGGTTTTATACATTTTTGTATTGTGTTAAAGTCAACAAGCATACAACCGGAGTGTCCTTCAGGGAGATTTTTACATGCACAATGTCAATGATGGTAATGAGAATGAGCCGGTACGGTATTTGAATGTTCTTTCAAGGATAGCAGCTGAACTTGAAGCACCTTTTTCACCTGGCCAGTTATGCGGTGATTTGTGCGATATGCTCAAAGTGATCACCACCCATCCGGAGATAACCGTTGTTCGTATACAATTAGGCAGTGTTGTGAGAATGACACCTGACTTCCATACGACATCATGGGGACTTGTACGAGAGTTTAAGGGTGTTGACAAAACAAAGGGCAGGCTTGAGATTTATTATACACAAGACATTTCGATGCATGGGGGGCTTCCGTTTAAGAACGAGGAGGTCTGTCTTCTTGATAATATTGCACATCTTCTGAGCGGGGCAACCACGAAGGCAGCGTTTGAACGCCTGCTTATTGACAATATCGAGCGTGAAAAAGAGCTCGGAGGTATTGCAAAAATCAGCGCAATTCTTCAGCAGGATCGGCCGGTAGCGGAACTTCTGTTTGATATATGCAATATACTTCCGCAGTCCTGGCAGTTTCCTGATTTTACCGGTGCACGAATCGTTTATGATAAGATCGTTGCTGCAACAGAAAATTTTTCAGAGACACCCTGGATACAGCGTCAATCGTTTACTGTACCGGATGGTCCCGAAGGGTCAATTGAGGTATGCTATATAAAAGAATTTCCATTACGCGATGAGGGGCCGTTTTTAAAAGAGGAGCGTAACCTTATTGTCAATCTTGCGCAGCTTCTTGCGGCAGCTGCCGGAAGCAGAATGTATCGTGAACTTGTTAATCAGAACCGGGAGCGGCTTAAGGAACTTAATGCGATCAACCAGACCACACAGATTATCTCACACGGGAAAAGCATCCCGTCAACGCTGCAAAGTGTCTGCTCGATTCTTCCACAGTCGTTTCAGTATCCTGAGCAGACTGCAGTACGGATCTCCTATGAAGGAAAGGTCTACGTCAGCAGGGAATTTAACGAGACGCCATGGGTGTTACGTGAACAACTTGTAACAATCGATAATAAAATCGGTACGATAGAGATCTATTATCTTACAGAATTTCCTGAGGTCTATGAGGGGCCGTTCCTTAAGGAGGAACGCGATCTTGTACAGAATATCGCACGGCTGCTTGCGCACTTTTTCAATAACTACAAAGGGCGTCTGCTGATCGAGCGGTCATCAATTAACTCAATCACCTCTGAGCATCAGCGGCATATTATTGCAGACCGTTTGGGCGTTGATGAACTTTTCAGGAAACCATCACCCCGAACGGCATCATCCTACTATTTTGTCAGGGAGGTGCTTTTTATTGCAACACCGTATGATGCTTTCGCGATTAAAAACGAGGAGTTATCATTTATAAATTTATGCGGGGGAACACTGGGGTATGTCCCCCGTATAACAGTTGTCAATACAGCACTACAAGCCCTTGAATTGTTATCGTACCGTGTATTTGATATGGTAATGATCATGGTCGGTGTTGATATCAATCAGTCAATTGATATTCTCAATCAGATTGATAGATCATACCCTCTTCTACCAGTATATATTCTTGTCAATATGGATTCTCAGTTTGAACCGTTCGTGCAGAGTGATGCATTCAAAGACGGGTATAAACAGATTTACGTATGGAACAAAGACCCTGCCCTGATACTTGCGCTTACCCGTCTTTATGAGGATATTCACAATGTGGCAAACAGTCTTGCACCGGTGGTGCTTGTTATAGAAGACACCCCGGATATTCTTTCAAAAATAGTCACCCGTTCATTTCAGGCAATTGCCGAATGGGCTGACAGCGGTGTTGTATCCGTGAATCCATCCCCGTTTGATTATCTTGAGGAGATTTACCAACGCCCGCATCTACTGGTAGTTTCCAATTATGAAGCGGCAGTGCATGTTATCAGGGAATATCACAACAGAATAAGCTGTGTTATCAGTGATGTCGAATTCGGGAAAAACGGTGTGCTTCACCGGAAAGCCGGAATAGAACTTGTTGACGTAATCAAAGAACAGAGCAATCATATTCCGATTTTGTTACATAGCAGCGATCTGTCAAATGAGAAAACTGCTCTTGAGTTTGGATTGTGTTTTCTTGATAAAAATATCCCGGATCTTCTTGATAAAATAAAAGTATTTATTAAAAATCATCTGAAACGGGTTGTGGTAACACTTACAAAGAGAGACGAAAACGGTACAGAGTGTACTGATGAGATCGCGCAAATAATTCGCCTTGTCGGTAATGAAAAAACACACTCAATTACAGAATCTTTACAGAGTGGTGAGTTTATCCGCTGGCTGCTTTTTCAGGGAGAGATGGAGCTTGTTGACACAGTCGGTACATTGATTGAGAATAGTATTGACAGCGACGAGTGTCAGTTAGCAATTGTTGAACAGCTGAAAGCATTGCTTGTCCGCAGGTATCGCGGCACGACTATACGGTTTGATCATACCTGTTTTTTTGATGAATCTTTTGTAAGCATATTGTGCGGCGGGTCGTATGGCGGTAAGGGCAGAGGCGTGGCTTTTCTCAACGCATTGATTCACGATAAGACATTTCAATCGCAGATTCCCGGACTGGCAATAAGTACACCGCCAACATCAATTATCGGTACTGATGAGTTCGAGCGGATTGTTAAGGTTATACAGAGTAGAAATGTCAATCTTTACGAAGAGGAATACGATTCTGTTCGGAAGCGTTTTCTTTCCGTACCCTTGAGTGACAACGTACGCAAAGGCCTTCGAGCCTTTATTGAACAGTACCAGTCGCCAATTGCCGTGCGGTCATCAAGCCTTTTTGAGGACTCGCTGACACAACCGTTTGCAGGTGCATTTGAAACGTATATCATCCCGAACGGTGATGATCGTGTTGCTGTACGGCTCGAGCAGATTGAGCAAGCGGTAAAGCTCGTATTTGCATCACTCTACCGTCCGGAGGCCAGAGCCTACTTTGCGTTATCCGGCAGAACGGTGCAGGAGGAACGGATGGCGGTTGTTGTGCAGCAGCTTGCAGGTACCAATTTCGAAGACGTTTATTATCCTCACATCAGTGGTGTTGCGGGGTCGTTTAATTACTACCCGGTTGCGCACATGAAATCCGAAGAGGGATTTGCGGTTATTGCGTTCGGACTTGGCGTGTACGTGGTTGAAGGGCGTAGTGGTCACCGGTTTTCACCTGCATATCCTGAAATCAGCTTTGGATCACTCAAGGATTTGATGACCAATTCACAGGTGCAGTTTTATGGGGTTACTATGGCGAAAAACGGTTTAAATCTCTATGAAAAAGGGGAAAAAGCCGGTTTGGATCTTCTGGAAATTGATTACGCGGAAAAGAATAAGTCACTGATTCATTGTGCCTCGGTGTACGACAGTGAGAATGACCGGATGGTTCCCAACCTTACCCGGCAGGGTCCAAGGGTCGTTGATTTTGCTGATATTTTAAAGTTTAACTATATCCCCCTTGCAGAATCACTGGCAGCTCTTTTAAAAATGCTTTCAGCGCGAATGGGAGCGCCGGTTGAGATTGAGTTTGCAGTCACACTGCCTCATAAATGTAACAACTATGCTGATCCAACTTTGTATATGCTTCAGGTGAAACCGCTTATTGGTGAACAGATGTCACATGTTATGAGTGAGGCAATCGATCCGGATTCGGTATTGATGTATTCACAAAACGCGCTGGGTAACGGTGTTGTCGATACAATTACGGATGTTGTCCTTGTTGATTCATTGCGGTTTGATAAGACCAAAACTGACGCAATCGCGATGGAAGTAGAGTATATTAATCGCAAACTTGTTAAGGAAAACAGACAGTATATTTTGATTGGTCCCGGACGGTGGGGAACACGTGACAGGAGTCTTGGAGTTCCAATTGTCTGGGGGCAGATCTGTAATGCGAAGGTGATTGTTGAACTTGGATTTGCAGACTATCCCCTTGATGCATCACTGGGATCACACTTTTTTCATAATCTGACTGCAATGAATACAGGGTATATGGCAATCAACGAGCATCATCAAAACGACATAATCCGCTGGGAATGTTTTAGCGATGCTGTTGCCATTGAGAAATTGCATTATGTACATCATCTGCGATTTGCAGCACCATTGCATATTGAGATTGACGGATTAAAGCGTAAAGCTTCAGTTATAAGGGGAAAAAGCAAGTAATGTTCGGGGTTGCTGTTTATACGGATAGTGCTACGATTGTTTCGTCGGGTATACATACTACACTAACGTCAATTGACGAAGTTGAGCTGTGTGATGTTTGCACAGACGGTGAGTCTGTGGTTAATCTTGTCAGGACCGGACAGTATCAGATCCTTATTGTTGCATTGAAAGATGTATCAAATTCTGATGTCCAGTTTGAGTTGATCAGGCAGATTCGTGCGCAATTTTACGGAATTAGAATTGTCGCAGTTGCTCCGCGGGCGTGCAAGGATCTTGTTTTTAAAAGTATCAGATGCGGGGCAAACGGTTTTCTCTCCGCTGATGCATCGGTGCAGGAACTTAAAGAAGCGGTGTTTACCATTCGGGCCGGACATGAATTCTTTTCTGCATCAATTACAAACCTGCTGGTTAATAACTATGTCGAGAGTATGCGTACCGACTCCGCTGATCATATTACCCTTTCCGAAAAACTTGGCAAACGCGAACTTGAGGTACTGTCACTGTGGGGTGATGGTCATACGAATGTCGAGATTGCTGATACGCTGTTTATAAGTGTCCGTACTGTTGAATCACATAAAAATCATATCATGCAAAAACTCGGAATCCGCACTACCGTTGATCTTCTGAAATTTGCAATCCGGAATAATATTACATCGTTATAGGGGAAATTGGAAAGGGCGAATGATGATTCGCCCGTACATCGGGTTCCCCCTCCCGTCCGTAGATCCCGCAATTTGTTCCGTGTTTCACGTAATTTGGGGGGGGATGTGCTTTTTTTGAAAAATCCTGTAGTAGATTATCATGTGAATGATGCAAAAACGGTTTCTTTCAGTGGTAATGCTCTGATAGAAACAAAAGGCATATAACTAACACTATTTAATTTATCATCAAGCAAAAGGATCGATAGATGAGTAACATGTTTGAAGTACAAGTAAATGATTTCATGGCAAAACTTGTTGCCAAGAACCCCGGCGAATCAGAGTTTCATCAGGCAGTACAGGAAGTTGTCGAAAGTCTTGTCCCTTTTATTGAAGAAAACCCTCAGTACAAGCAGGCAAAGATTCTTGAGAGAATCGCAGAACCGGAACGCGTTATTATGTTCCGCGTAGCATGGCTTGATGACAAAGGGCAGATTCAGGTCAACCGTGGTTTCAGAATTCAGATGAACAGTGCAATCGGTCCCTATAAAGGTGGTCTCAGATTTCATCCATCAGTAAATCTTGGTATTTTGAAATTTCTTGCATTTGAACAGGTTTTCAAAAACAGTCTTACGACACTGCCAATGGGTGGTGGCAAGGGTGGATCAGATTTCGATCCAAAAGGAAAGTCAGACAACGAAGTAATGCGTTTTTGCCAGAGTTTTATGACTGAACTTCAGAGACATGTCGGTCCGGACACAGATGTTCCTGCTGGTGATATCGGTGTTGGCGGCCGTGAGGTCGGGTATTTGTTTGGTCAGTACAAGAGAATCCGTAATGAGTTCACCGGAGTTCTCACCGGTAAAGGTATCTCCTGGGGTGGAAGCCTTATCAGACCTGAAGCAACCGGTTACGGAGCAACATACTTCCTTGAAGAGATGCTTGCTGTAAAAGGTACCGGGCTTAAGGGTAAAGTGGCAGCAATTTCCGGTTCAGGAAACGTTGCTCAGTTTGCTACAGAGAAAGTACGTCAGCTTGGTGGAAAAGTTGTTACTCTTTCCGATTCTGACGGTTACATTTATGATCCCAATGGTATTGATGAAGAGAAACTTGCATATGTTAAGGATCTCAAGAATAATAAACGCGGTCGTATCCGTGAATATGCTGAGAAATACAACGTTCAGTATGTTGCTGGTAAACGTCCATGGGAAGTTAAGTGTGATATCGCGCTTCCTTGTGCAACGCAGAATGAAATTAACGCTGATGATGCAAATACACTTGTCAAGAACGGCTGTGTTGCTGTTTCTGAAGGTGCAAATATGCCATCAACTCCTGAAGCCGTTGAAGTATTTCTGAAATCAAAGATCGCTTTTGGTCCGGGAAAAGCAGCAAACGCTGGTGGTGTTGCGACATCAGGTCTTGAAATGAGCCAGAACTCAATGCGTCTTCCATGGTCACGCGAAGAAGTTGATGCAAAGCTTCATAACATCATGGTTAACATACACAAAACATGTGTTACCTATGGTAAAGAGGATGGTAATTTTGTCAACTATGTCCGTGGCGCAAATATCGGTGGATTCATTAAGGTCGCCGATTCGATGCTCGCACATGGATGTCTCTAATTCTGTGAGGAAATGATGGCTTATTCAATAAACAACCTTTTGTGCGGTGGATGCGGGGAGTGTAGCAAGGTGTGTGCAGTAAATGCTATCACTGTGGATGATCACTTTGTTTCTATTGATACAAAAACGTGTATTGAGTGCGGCAGGTGCATTGACGTTTGCAGCAGAAGTGCTATAAGCGGAACGTGTTCTGTCCGTTAAATAAGACATAACAGTTTATAATGTGACAATCGGACGTTTATCCGGTTGTCACATTTGTTTCCAGCTGATGTTAAGAAAAAAGTTTACATCACGGGACAACGAAAGCGTCGGAGTTTTTAACACGAGGCTATATTTTTTACACTGCTTCATATCGTACTACAAGTCCGGATGCAACAGGGCAGAATCAGAGGCTCCTGTCAGGCATTGAGAGGATTTCGTAACTCACTGTCGCTTTTCCTATTAACAAATCCAATGTCTCATAATCCGATAACTGGTCTGAAAATTGCTACTCTTATGTGTGCAATTTATGCGGATACTCAACTATTGTCATGTTATAATTTGTCAACCTGGACAAACATTGATCGCATTGTCGTTTTTAGTTATCAATTAATGAATCTGCACTAATTTGTAACTATCGACGCTGCTATGCAGGAGATAAATCTGTAGAGGATTTAGACCACTTCACATCAAAAGGAGCACTACTATGTTTAACCATTTAAAAACGCTGCAGGGCTATAAGCTTGACGCTATTGATGGTCCGATAGGCAAGGTTGATGAATTCTATTTTGATGAACAGTTCTGGACTATCCGTTATCTTGTTGTCAATACTGGAAACTGGCTCAGTGAGCGTCAGTTGTTGATTTCACCCTATGCAATCGGCGAGGTAAGCCCATCAGAGCATCAGATATTTATCAAGTTGACAAAGAGGCAGATTGTTGACAGTCCGTTCCTTGCTGCAGGTGAGCCGGTCTCAAAAGAATTCGAGCGTGATTATTATGGATATTACGGATGGCCGCTATATTGGAATGGAACCTATATGTGGGGAGCAGATCCATACCTTAACAAAACACCTCCTGTCTGGAATCAACAGCTTAATTATGAGAAGTGGGATCCTCATCTGTGCAGCAGCCACGATATCAGCAGGTTTACAATTCACAGCATGAATGGCGAGATTGGACCAATCAGGGATTTTCTGATCAATGATACAACCTGGACAATCCGTTATCTGGTAGTTGATTCGCAAAAACAGCTGCATGGAAATTATGTGTTGATTTCACCACAGTGGATAGATGCGTGCGAGTGGGAACAGTCAATATTTATTGTTGATATAGTAAGAGATCAGATTGCATCATCACCGGAATACTTTGATGATCTTCAGTTGACAAGAGCTGATGAAGGTGCGTTGTATAAGCACTATAATCGCAGGGGATATTGGCTTGAAGATGAAATGGGACTTGAACTGCATGAACACTCAAACTGGAGGACGCATGGTGATTATGATCAGGGATTGAGGATGTAATGATCCCTTATAAGTAAACAGCATGAGGATGGGGATAAGGTTGAGGTTGAGGTTGAGGTTGAGGTTGAGGTTGAGGTTGAGGTTGAGGTTGAAAGAGTTCGCAGAGAGTTTTATACGTCTGTGAACTCTTTTTTTAAACGCGTTTTATATAAATTACTTCTTTATCGTTGCTACCGTACTTATCCATTTTCAGGCGCTATTGACAATGTGGTAGTATCCACAAGCACGTACGACCTGGCTATATTTTTACCGGAATATGCATCTGGCGGTACCGCGACGCTTAAAGCAGATGCAAAACCGGTTTGCTATGCAACGTCAAGCGGGCGTGATCCTGTTGCCGTACTGTACGATAATAACTATGTGCTGGAATCGTTGACCTGGATGGTGAAGGAAGAATCAAAAAATCTCCGGCAGGACCTACGTTTACGTATGATTATTTCATACGGGATAATCTTGGTTCCACCCGCATGGTTGTAAATGATAATGGTGATGTACGTGAAGCAAACCTGTACATGGGATATGGAAAGATTGTGCCGTTATATTCACAAAACGGGTATTCTAAAGTACGTGACAAGTTTACCGGCAAGGAATTTGACACGGAGTCCGGCCTTGGATTATTTTACTTTGGCGCCCGTTACTATGACCCTGATCTCGGAGTCTGGACCAGTCCCGATCCGATGGATCAGTACTGGGATGCGTACTCGTACTGCGGGGCGGATCCGGTGAATTATGTTGACGAATGGTGACTTGAGGAGATGAGAAATGGATTTGGAGATGCGAGTGGTGATGATGATGGCAATGGGTGACTATAAAGGCTGTTAACTAATACATAATACTTCTTCTTGCTTGTTATCCAACTTAATAGAATAGCTTGATTAGTTGATATTTTTCTCCGGCATTTTTTACTGTAGAATGCCGCACCGCGGCAGAACAGTACAAAAATGCCTGCCTGCGTCTGTCCGTGCGGGTGATTGTCTGAACTTTGATTTGTGTGATTCATGTGATAGATATGATGGGAATGATTGACGTGTGACATCGCGGCGGATAAAAGTACCAGATTCATATCATGTAAATCATCTTCATCATATACATGGGCACTAATTCCGCTGGCTGTGCAGATAATAAATGGCGGTTATTTGTATCACGCAACAAAACTGCAACGTGTTTGTTGTACTTAGTAAAGAAAGTGGAGGCGCTGGATAATCAGGCAAGAGTATTAAAGTCATCAATTGTAATCTGAGCCTGCTTTAAAATACTGTGCAAGGTTCCAGTTGCTAATTCCTTATGCATTGGTACAACACAGCCTATATCACCGTTTGGTGTGATCTTCTTTAAAACAACATGGCTACCTCGTTGTCTGGCAACCTCAAAGCCTGCTTTTTGTAGTGCTTTTATGGTTTGTTCACCTGATACACGTTTTAATTTAACCATGAATCGCCTCAAAGGTCGTCATGAACGAACGTTCAATTGACGGCATGGGAAATTCTTCAAGGTAAAGCTCTGTGGCTTCTTTTAGATTCGCCAGTGCATCTTCAATTGTATCACCTTGACTTGCAGTTCCCACCTCAGGGCATATAGCAACATATAGATTTTCTTCTTTATGAATTACTGCTGTTAAAATATCCTTCGCCATATGAACTCCTATTCACCATAACCTTTGTTCCATATTACACATTAAAGCCGGGGCCATTTATGTTCTTGATAGTCCATAGATAACTATATCCTAAATATAACATCATCATTAATTTTTACAAAGCATCATTGTTCATTATGCTGCAATTTCATAGTAACTCTCCAGGCACTAAAGTGTCTTTATTAGAGATTGTGAGATCTTTGAAAGCGTGCAGCAAGCATTATATCATCATCTTACCGGTATGGATTGAGGTTTTGAACAAATTGGAATGAGTGCTGAGAAACTGGCTGAGGTATTAAATTGTACAAAATTATTTGATCCGGACGTAAAAGCAAGTGATTGTTTTTTTGAACTGGCATATGAGCTTGAGATGGGTGCGAACTGGCGTGATATCTCCAGAATGTTAACGGATCAGCTTAAGAGTGTTGGAATGGGCCAAAAATTCTTAAAAGCTGGCAGTTCTAATAAATTAAAAAGAGCACTTGGTACACCACCGAACCGATGTCAAACTGGTAACTGTGAGGCTCATCATATCGTTGCTGTTGCTGCTGGTGGACTTGATGGTGATGCGTGTAGGCTTGTCCTGATAAATTCACACATTGACATGAATGACCCGACAAATGGAGCTTGGGCTGAGTATACTTTTCACAAAAGTTTACACTGAGCGCACCTTTTGGGAAAAAGCCACAATTCTACACCAACAAGCACATGCAGAAAAAATCTCACAAAAATACTCAAGGCATTATTATGATCTTGCACAAATGGCAGCGACAGATATTAGAAAAAGGGCTTTGAATGATCTCTGTCTACTAAAAGATGTTGTAGAATTCAAGAACAGATTCTATAAAAGTACAAAAGCACGATACGACTTGGCTGTTCCAGGCACATTCAAACTATTACCATCAGAGAAATTATTAGCAGAATTGTCTGATGATTATCGGAGGATGGGGGATATGTTGTTTGGAATTCCCCCGTCCTTTGGATCAATTGTTGAAAATCTGAGGTTATTGGAAAAAGATATCAATTTGTTGAAAAACTAATTTTATAGGGGTGATTGAGTCACTATCAGTAGTCAGGATGACAATGCTGATTAGAACAAACATATTTGAAGCAGAATGCCTTCCACTTGACTATTCAGAAGAACAGATGACTGCTTTTAATTTCACCGCAAATGTAAACGGCCTGGATGAAGATGATTCTGAACAAAAATGCCAGCCTGCGACTGTCCGTGCGGGTGATTATCTGAACTTTGATTTTTGTGATTATTATGATGGACATGATGGGAATCAGTGACGTGTGACATAACGGAAGTTAAATATATCAATCTCTTATCATGTAAATAATATTCATCACATACATCACTGTTCTGATCACCCAATTGCCCGCATGTGTGACGTGCCGTGGGCCCCTGAGCTCGGTCGAAGGGTGCGGCATGTTCGAAGCGAACACACTGTGACCAATTGTGCGATGCGTCAACTACCCTATATGCCTGAGCGGCTATGTTGGTGAGCTTGCCGAACCATGGAGCGGGCTGCTATTAGTTTCTGTGCTTGGAATCAGCACTAATTGCTATATATTTGTGCATAAAAATTTAAAATGCCATTAATTTCTGGTTGTCCAACCTTCTACCCGGTGTTTAGAAAACAAAAACTACATTGTTTTATCATCCTGATCCAACGCTTTATTGATTAAGACCCTTGCGCAATGATATATTTTGAATGTAACGGATTAGGGCAATACCTAATCAATGGATGACTGAAGATTTAGGGCTTTTACCAAAAAATAAGCAATAGGAGCACTAAATTAAGGGCGGAGTCCAGGATACGACTGTTTCGGGCTCGTAACGATGGAATCTGTTAAAAAGGTAAACGGCGTTGATCAACTGTTTTAGTTATGGGCCCTTACATGCTCAAAC
>CAYMGX010000116.1:0-13263 GCA_964390065.1 uncultured Fibrobacter sp.
TTCAATGCATTCTACTTGCTACTTGCTACTTGCTACTTGCTACTTGCTACTTGCTCCATACTAAATTTCCATCTTCCTATTCTGGCTCCTGAATTCTTAATTCTGGTTTCTTTGCCTTGCCGCCCACTTTTCTCCCCTGTTCCCCATTGACATCCGCACCGGTATAAGTGATATTCTATTTGTAAGAAGTCAAAGTCCTGTAGATTGCCGGATTTTTGCTTATTCCTACTGCGGGAAAATTATTAATTTAAATGTAAAACCAGTGGCATTATCCTTGCTTTACAAACAATACAAAGGAGCACAAAATGAGCCCATACGAAGAGGGATACAAACTACTTGACGAAAAGTTCGGTAATGGCAAAGACAATATTATTTCACTGGCAACTATCGCCCGCGAACCAGGTGCCGATGGATCACCCCGCCCGGTTGTCCGTGGTGTGGACGCTTATTATGAGGATGGTGTCTTTTATGTTACAACACATGCAAAATCGAACAAGATGCAACAGATTGCGAAAAATCCGGAAGTGTCGATTTCATCAAGCACCGAAATGTTTACCGCCAGCGGAACCGCTGAGAATCTGGGCTGGGTGTTAGACCCGAAAAATGCTACTCTAAGAAATAAACTCCGTACCACATTCACCGCATGGTATGATAAAGCAAACAACGAACAGGACGAAAATTGCTGTATTCTTGCAATCCGTATGACAAAAGGAACATTAAATATCAACCACTGGGAAAAACTGTATCACATGGACTTTGTCAATAAGACGAGTATGGAGAATGGCGGGGTTTACTGATACTATAAAAAGGAGCTCGTTTAATCGCTGCATTTATTTTGAAACCAGTCAAGGACCTCACTAATTGACCCATCAGGAATAAAATGCCCGCCATTATGAACTTTCAAGGTAACATCCCATCCTTTTTTCAATAAAAAATTATACACATCTTCTCCGGGAGGAGGCTCTTCCTTAATTCCCCAGATAAAATACGCTGGAATTTTAAAGCGATCAGGCATTCTATCCTTTCTTATGAACTTGTATTCAAAAGTATAGCCTGCGCCGCCTGATACAGTACAGTATGCAGTAATAAATTTGTCTCCGTGTTTATCCTTATTGGTAGAAACGACCTGATGTGTAAAACTACCCCCTGATGAAAATCCGTAAAGAAGAACTTTCTTATCGTCAACTGAAAATTTCTTTTTCGTTTCAAGCACCATTTCTTTTACATTTTTTGTATCCGGAGATTTTGGATCGCCATCCCAATAAATATTTTTCGCTTGTGGTGCAATTACAATTAACTCCCTTTTTTCTGCTTCATTGATAAAATTTCTGATAAAATTTCCATCCGTGCCACCAAGCGGATGAAGTACAACCATTAATGGATATTTTTTATCAGCAGTATATGATTTTGGCAGGTAGACACTTCCAAGTTCTGATATACGAAATATTTCACCGTATTTTATCTCAGAATATGTATAATTTTTAGCATAAGTAATTCCACAAGATATGATAACAAATAATGCTAACCCAATTTTTATGATATTTCCTGACAAAGTAATCATAGTTTTTATTCCATAATCCAAAATATTTCCTGACAAGTGCATGAAGTTTCCAAGATACTATCCGGACCGGGCATTACGCAATGCATGCACCTGTCGGTGATATCACCGACAGCCAAATGTATCATACCCGGTGATCGAATGAATCCAACCTGTGATCTATTCAGGATTATCTGCATACAAATCATTGTGATTTTTGATGGACTTGATCTTGCAGGTGTAAAGACGTATAAAAGATCTGTTGTGTCACCAGAAAAGCATTGACATGGATGTTGTCACAACATATTTAAGTAAAACCGTGGTTTAAATTGACATGCCCGGTGACAATGATAATGATATCATCATTATTTTCAGTCGATAATTCATTGACAAAATAATGATTGATTACTATAATGAGTGAATCAAGAAATAGTTATAAATACATACATAAGGAGTATACCTTGAAAACGAGATTAGTAGTAATTATCTTTTTCCTGTTTAATGTGTTAACGTTTGCAGCAGATCCGGGTTCACTCCGGTCATTAGCAGATAAAAAAAATAAAAGTATCGGCGCAGCAATTATGCCTAAACAGCTTGACGATCCTGAATTTGTCAAACTTTTAATAGAAAATTGTAATTACATAACCCCTGAAAATAATCTGAAATGGGATGCCGTTCACCCTCGTGATACTGTATATGATTTTTCCGGTGGTGATAAAATTGTGGACTTTGCCTTAAAAAATAATATGAAAGTCCGCGGTCATAATCTTTTATGGCATCAGGCTAATCCCGGCTGGATTGCACTGCCAAATATGACTGTTGAAAAATGGAAAGCACTTGTAAAAGACCATTACGTAAATGTAATGACTCACTACAAAGGAAAAATAATCGATTGGGACGTTGTCAATGAACCTATGGATGACAATGGTCAGATACGTAAAAGTTTGTGGTACGATTTTTTAGGTGAGGATTATATTGAATTTGCTCTTAGAACAGCACGGGAAGTTGATCCAAATGCAAAACTATATCTAAATGATTATGCCATTGAGGAGATGTGTCCTAAAGCTGATGGATTTTACCGGCTGGTGAAAGATTTGATGGCTAAAGGTGTACCACTGGATGGTGTCGGTTTCCAGTTTCATATTGATGGGAACTTTATGCCCGATTTTGCAAGTATAAATCAAAACATTAAAAGATTTGCTGAGCTCGGGCTTGATATACAGATAACTGAACTGGACGTACGTTTAAAAGTTCCCCCTACAGAAAATGCTTTAAACAAACAGGCAAAAATATACGGTGAACTGATGAGATTAATGCTTGCATATAAAAACATCAATGCTTATATCATGTGGGGATTATATGACAAACACTCCTGGATCCCTAATGCCTATGCCGGTTATGGAGCTGGATTAATAATCGATGAAAAAGCAAAACCAAAGCCAGCGTACTTTGCAATACGGGATGCTCTTATGGAAGAGAATCCATCACCGGATTATTTCGATAAATATATTACCAAATCAGAAGGAAGAGTATTTCCAAGTTTCAGAGCAGTTAAAGCAGCGAATGAACCGGTTGTTGATGGAAACGCTGATGAAAAAGATTGGGCAAACGCCATTTCCTATCCATTTTTATATAATCAACTGGATCCTTATGATCTCCGGGTTCCACAATCACAGAAAGATGTATACGGAAGCTGGAAAATCATGTACAATGGCAATAAATTATATGGTGTTGTTAACAGAAAAGATGACGTAACAATAACATCAAATGGAAATATATGGGAAACTGATTGTTTTGAACTATTCTTTAATGTTGACGGAAAATGGAGCCAATACAGATCAGTTGTTGGAAGCGACTGGCAGCGGGACATGAAAGTACCCGGTAAAGCAGTCTGGAACAAAGAGGGAACTGTTTGTGAATTTGAAGTTCAGCTGCCAACAGAAACTCTTTCCGGCTTGACAATCGGCTGGTTGATGGCATTAGCAGATGCAGATGCCCCTAATAAAGGAAGAAAATGTCAGCTCTATCCGATATCAGGATCTAACACGGCCTGGACAGGAAAAGGATTTGCTGAAATGACCTTTGAAAATGAGGACGGCGTATTTGTTGATGGTCCAAATGTAGGCACTATTCCTCCGTTTAATGCACTGAGTATTACAACAAAAAATCTCCCTAAAATTGATGGAAAAGCGAAAGAGGCTTGCTGGAAGGAAGCGTATACCTATTCATTCGGTTATAATCATGTTTCACCAACTGATAAAAGTCAGCCTGATGATGCAATTATTTCCGGCGACTGGAGAGTTATTTATAATGGTAATACGCTTTATGGTTTAGTTAACAGAAAAGCACTGAAAACAATTACTACATCAAAAGATGAGTCAAAAAATGACAACGTCGAAATAGCTTTTATTTCGAACGGTGTATTTAAACAATATCGCACTGTTGTCGGAAAAGATTTTACAAATACTGAGAAATCGCAAAAGATGAAAGCCGTCTGGAGCAAGGACGGAAACGTTCTTGAATTCATGATGGAGATTGGTAATGACGATATGTCGGGAAAACAAATTCAATGGTCGATAGGACTTATCAATAATAACAATGCTATTGATGCCGATCCGCAATTTGCATTATATCCATTTTGCGGGTACAACCTTGCAGTAAAAGTTGATCCTGATGATCTTGGCGCAAATATGGCCAAAAAGGGTAAAGAATTCGGTGTACTCAAACTTCAATAAGTAGTTTGTTCATTAAAAAGATTAGCAGATGGTAATTTCAGTTATCCGTTTGCTAATCTTTTTAACAATTATATTGAAACTTCATCTACTGATTTTTAAAATCCAATGAATACAGGTTCGTGATATAGTCCTGTTGCTCCTGATTCTGTTTCTGGCTTCTCGTTTCCTACTCCCCCCTCCTATTGACACGCTCACCAACCATGAATGATTTTCAATTTGTAAGGTATCCGGAGAAACTACGGTGTTAAGAAATAGTTGGATTCAAAATGACATCTCATAATGAACTTCATGAAATGACCCTGGAAAAATTAGGTCAATTGTTTCCAATTATTTTATGTGATCATTCTGATATGTGGATTGGTTTATACCAATCAGAACGAAACCTGATACTAAATAATTTTTCGCAAACAGACATCGTACAAATTGACCATATTGGCAGTACTGCAATCCCGGGAATAAAGGCGAAACCAACGATTGACATTTTACTGCAAGTCACTGAACACATTACAATCAATACAATTAAAAAAATATTTAAATCTCTTGATTATACTATCAACGAACGACCCGATAATCCAGCGCCACATTTGACATTTGTAAAAGGCTATACACCTCATGGAGTAAACGGTCAGACCTATCATGTACATATCAGATACAAGGGTGATTGGGATGAAATACGATTCAGAGATTATTTGATTAATCATAAAGAGACTGCCAGAGAATATGAAACCATAAAACTGAAACTTGCCGACAAATACCGCAATGATAGAGAAGCGTATACAAATTCAAAGACTAATTTTATTGAAAAAATCAATATATTGACACGAAAAGAAAACACTAATAACAGCAGGTATACGCAGCAGAACGATATATGATATGTTGATTGTTTAAAACATCGAAACAGTTCCTGCTCATACTGGTTGGATCATAAAAAGACCTTTAACAATAGCGATTTACTATAATGGAAGAAAAAAAAATATTTGGATTACAACGAAATGTTTTTTTTGCCGGATTGACAAGTTTTTTTACTGATACATCCACAAAAATGCTCTATAGTGTCATGCCGCTTTTCTTATTATCAATTGGTGCATCAAAAACGTCGATTTCGCTTATTGAAGGAATTGCCGAAAGCACGGCATCATTATTTAAGGCATTCTCGGGTCATTGGAGTGATAAAATTGGTAAAAACAAACCCTTTATGGTACTTGGTTACGGGATTACTGCATTGATAACCCCACTCTATGCGTTAGCCGGATCTCCAGTTCATGTTTTACTATTGCGATTTCTTGAAAGAATCGGTAAAGGTGTAAGAGCAGCACCGAGAGACAGCCTTATCAGCGGCTCAACCTCTAAAAATGAGACTGGCAGAAATTTTGGGTTTCATAAAGCGATGGATAATAGCGGGGCAATACTGGGTCCTTTAATCGCATTTGTTTTATTATATTTCTTTCCGTTAAACTATACGAACATTTTTCTTATTGCAACGATTCCTGCACTCTTAGGTATTGTTTCAATTGCAGTGTTTATAAAGGAAGCAAAAGCTGATAAAAGTAATCAGACTAATAAATTTAATTTGAATCAGTTGCCTAAAAAGTTCTATTTCTTCCTGTTTATTGTATTTGTTTTTACCCTTGGTAATTCAACTGATGCACTGCTGCTTGTTAAAACAGCAGAAACCGGTATCAACAAAGCATACATCCCTTTTGTCTATATGATTTTTAACACTGTCTCTGTTTTGCTGGCAATACCTGTTGGTAAAATCTCTGACAAACATGGTCGTGAAGTAATGATTATCGTTGGATTCCTTGTTTACGCAATCGTATATTTTCTTTTTGGCAGGTTTAACAGTTTAAATGTTTTTGTTTTTCTATTCGCATTGTATGGTTTATATAGTGCATTAGTTGATGGTAGTCAAAAAGCACTAATTTCTGATATTGTCAGTAAAGACCTGAAGGGAACCGGCTTTGGATTGTATCATGCCATACTTGGCATTACCCTGCTTCCTGCCAGTTTAATTGCAGGTTTACTGTACGACAAGGTAAATTCAAATGCCCCATTTTATTTTGGTTCTTTAATGGCGTTGATTGCATCGGTGTTAATGATAGTATTTACAATAGTTGACAAAATCAACAAAGGGAAAGAAAATGTTGACTATCATGCGAAATAGTTTCCGGTTGTTGAGTAGATGGCCCTACGGGACTTGAACTGTTTTTGTTGTGGGCACTCATTCTATAAAGATTTGATCCCAATGGGATCATTAACAAATCAGACATATAACATTCCGGTACATACCTTGAAACATTACTGAATTGATAATGAGAATAACAGAAAGAATATTATGCCAAACGATATGAGTCAGATTGAACAGTCTGGAATTGATAAACTCAGTGAGAAATATTGTTGCAGAATAACCGTTCTGAAGTGCGATTTCAATCAGGAGCTCTATGAACAATATCCATACGGGTATGCCGGCAAGTGTGGAAGGCTGCAGGAAGGTCAGGTGTTCATTACAAAAAGCAGATGGGATCCACCGGAACATTTTTGCACCTGGGCATGGAGAGATCTGTTACCCGGTATCCATAGTTACCATGAAGGGAAGGAACATCCATCTATTGCATGTTGTACAGATGGCCTGCGGCCGGTGACATTCAAACTTGAAAGAATCGAGAATATTTTATTGTAACCTGCCAATCGGCTTCGCCATTCCCTGGTAAGTTAAAACTCTTTTGTTTATAATCAAATATTGACATTATCGAAGTATTCACACCTGATGTAATCGATAGCCATAACATGTACCGGGTGAGAGTTTTTGCATCAAAATATGGTTACCTTGAAGATCCCGCAACGGGATCAGGCAACTCGGCTTTGGGATATTATCTTGTAAAAAATAAAAAATTCGATAGTGAAGCAATATCTATTGAACAAAACGGTAGTAAACACCGATTCAATAGTGTCAAATTACGTAAAGATCTGGATACAGACAACAACGTAGGGATTTTCTTTGGCGGCAGTGGGATAAAAAGAGTTGAAGGGAGCTATTTCCTTTATTAGTTGGACTGGATTGGTGAGACAAAGAAAAAACGTTTGCAAACAATACAATTAATTACACTATCACATATTGTCCTTGTCAAGCTTGAACATATCGGAGGTATTTATTAAGCAAAAATTATTTAAATGAAGCTATTCAAGAGAAACAAAGATGCCCTCCATAGCTGAATACGAGGGAGGGCTCGAAGTTAATTACTGTTTTTGGTTGACAGGTGTAGAAAAATTCAAATTTTTAAATGTAGAAGTAGCAGACCTTCCTGTTCTTTACCTGCATCATGGTATCGGTGGAAATGAAAGTGCCTGGACATCATCAGCTTCGGGTCAGGCTGAAGGGAATGCCGACAATGTATTAGACAATCTATATGCCGAAAACAAGATAAAACCTATGATTGTGGTAATGCCAAGTGGAGGTGCATTCGGCGGTAGTGATTTCGAACGTTTTGCTAATTTTGAGGATGTCCTTATTAATGATCTTATCCCGTATATCGAAAAAACCTACCCTGTTTATACAGAACAATCCATGAGAGCAATCGCTGGTCTTTCGATGGGTGGTGGGCAGACTTTTAATTTTGGTTTCGGACATATAGATAAGTTTGCATACATAGGACCATTTTCTGCAGCTCAAAACACAAAGCAGCCCAGTGAAACGATAAAAGATCCAGCTGCAGTTAAAGAAAAGGTTAAGCTCATTTTCATCGCCTGCGGAACTGCCGATAATCTAATAAATAATAGTAAGATGTACCACGACTTCCTTGACCAGAAAGGTATCCCTCATATGTACCAGCTCGAACAGAACGGTGGACATACGAGTGAAGTCTGGAATCGCAGCCTATATAATTATGCACAGCGAATTTTCACAGAACCTGCATCTGGTGTCGTGCAACTTACACCCAGCACAAAGTCACAGACAGCCTCTCTTGAAAACGTTCTTAGACTTGCTCCCAACAGTTTGAATATTGTAAAGATGGCAGGCAGCTCCTCATCAAAGACATATTCAATTAACGGAAGAGCAATCCTGAATCCAGTATACAGAGACATTCCTGTTTCGCATAGCATCAGGTAAATGTAATTATTTTTCAGGGACTAAGATGTACCTTAGTCCCTGCCTTTACATTAGAAGATCACAATACACGATAAACTCCAGACATCAAAAACTCATTATTGACATTATCGGTAGTAACCAGAAAAACTCTTTTCATGGCATACTACCATTGTTTTTGTTGACTGTCTGGGTCTTCTGGCTTCATTTTTCATCGGCATCTGCCTTCCAGGTGTTGACAAGACAGACTATGCAGATCATTCTTTTCTGAATTATTTAAATGGGTCTGCTGCTCCTGGTGGCATACTAACCTTTTGCATGCTCAATTGTTTGTATCGATCAAGATTCCAGCGATATAGTAACAAACCATCACACATGATAAATGCCGTTGGTTTTGTTGTCCATGCTATTGATTTTGGTTCAATAGCGTCTTCGCGTAAGGCGTTGCCAAGTTTGACTGGTTTTCCGAGCATCAATGGCAGCTTTTCATCTATTGGAACTGCGACAAATACAGGGTTCTGACTGCTATTTACATTATCGCCTCGCATTGAACCATCCCTGAAAACAAGCCATTTTCCGTCGGGTGAAAAGGTCAAATGGGAATAACTGTTTTCCGGATTATAACTCTTCCATATTGAACCTGTTGCGGAAAGCAATGGTACGAAACGATTCTTTTCGTCGGCTTCATTCCAACGGAAAAGATACAGGGACAATCGATGTGCTTCATTGTATAAAGTATCAGTTGCGATATTACGTTCTTTTGGCGGTAATGAATCGAATTTTGAAAGTTGCTTATCGGTAGGCCACTTACCTTGTTCAACAATTAGCGCAAACGGCAGAGTAGGGTGTATTGCGATTTCTTGCATACAACGAAATCCAACTTGATTCCGATTGAACACCTCTGCCAATGAATGTGCTGTTGGTTTTAAATTCTCGTCAAATACCTCCAGTTTTGTTGTGCTATCGTTGTATATAAAAATTTTCTTCTGATAGACAAACCATGGCTCTGTGTAGGCGCTTGTTTTAATTCCAGCTGGATGTTCTGCAAGAATGGTAAAAGTGTCGTTTTCGAATCGGATTACTTTCAGAAGTTTTTCGTAGTTGCTCAAACCAGCAGCATGAATATTCAGCTCAAGTACAAAAGTTCTTTGGTTTCCATCAAGGACAGCAACATTTTCGATTCGACCGCTAAGGCCTTTTAAAATGGTATTAATTGCTACTTTTTTATCTGGTATATTAACAAGTAAGAACCCTCGCGATTGCGAATACGCAATTTCCTTATCTGACCACACAGGTAAAAACCTGAATTCAAATGGCCCGGTCACCATCTCCATGAAATCCTTTTTCACAGTATACTGTTCAAGCTCCTCGTTATTCTTGAATTCAAGCAATTTTATTGCATTGTCGAGTTCATTCGTACCAACCATATTGTCTTTCGGAACAGCGAAGACATATCGGATGGGATCCCCAGGGCAATAAGTGCCGGGCGGAAGCATTACTTCGTAATCACCATAATCCATTAATGTTGTATCAATCATTATTCGTATCTCCTGTATTTTTTGTTTGCAGCCTGTTTTGTCTATATCAGAACAACCTATTCCAAAAATTAAAGAACAGGAAAGGAATAGTGCCGGTACAGCTACTCTTTTCCATTTCATGTTTTAGCCTTTTCGAGTTCATTGCGGATTATCTCGACTTGTTTTGGGATGGTTGAAATCCTATTATACCCATCTGTACATTTTTTAGGGTTTGCATTTCCCTTTTTTAAAGCGGAGAAGATGTTCTCAATTATTTCTGACTTATCCAATCCATAGAACGTCGCAGGATTCACAATTGCGCTTCTGTACCATTGCCACTCATCGAATTGGCTCATGGTATCAAAGAACCCATCGACGTATTCTTTGTATTCAGGAGCCCCCGTAACAAGCGATAAATACCAGTCAACTCCGAAAATAACCTTGTCCTGAAGGTGCTTGTAACGCCTGCTGTGATTTAACTCCCGGAATAGCTCAATCACATTCCTTTGAGTACTGCTATCTTCAAGATTGTAGCAGGACATATCTGTATACACGTTCTCAAAATGGATCGGCCCTTTTGCATTTTTACCTTGTTCAATTTTCGGGTCACATAAGTTAGTGATTTCCTCTACCCAATCAGATGCCAGTCCTATTTCATCCCATTCAGCACCACCAAAATGAGCAAGGCAGAGCTTAAGTTTCGGATATTTCATAAGAACTGGCCGCCAGTTCTTCGGGTGAACATATTCGTCAAAGAAATAACCCAATGGCGTACAAGGGTTATAGGTACAGGAAACAATGCGGGTAGGTCTTTTGGATAGGTCCGCCTTATCATAAGCATGATAGAATTTTGCTTCATGCGTTGTCATACCACCGGGGGAACAATGTGTAAGAATCGGAATTCCTTCGGCTTCACAACGAGCATAGAACTTTTCAAGATGTGGAAGACGGGGGTCGAGTGGTTTGTACCCAAGAGGTGGATACATTTTGAAGCCGATGAATATTCCGGCATTTTTCAGAGTAGCGATATATTTGAATGGTTCATCCCATGGGCCATAAAACCATTCTTTGTCCTCAAAATCTCCACCACTTGCCTTACACCATCTTCGTGGATCGTAATGGAACATGGGTATCAGATACCAAGGGTTCTTTTTTATTGCGGTGATTGTTGAATCAATTTGCTCCTTATACCGTTGATGAACCCATACTTGATTTGGTCTTTCGTGGCTGACATCAACAAGTATTCCTTTATCTTCAGTAGCAACGGCCTCTTTCCGGTCATAGTAATAGACACCCTCAACGGTAATTTTTGTCGGTTGAGTAGGCATCGCTCCAGGATACATTCCGGGTAAACCGGTCGTTATCCATTTATCAAATTTTCCTTCATGATAAATGGTGGAACTTTCCGGCGGATACCCGGCAATATGAGCGAAATCCATATCCATGGGCATAATCATCGCAGGGGAGAATATATGCGCCTTTTCACCGGAAAAGATCTCTTCTGCTCGTTGTTGGCCGGTAATACCATCTTTATACGGTTTCTCTTCAAGCAACTTTGAACCTTTATATGCACCAACCAGTTCACCCGCAAGAACATCTCCAATTTCTTCAGTTTTCAGCTTCTGAACTTTACCACTTTTTCCAAGAAATATTCCACCGACGGTATCAATTACCTTACGATTCAATGGTACTTTTATCCCACCGGTTTTCTGGGATATTTGATCCCATAAAAGCGGTAACGGTGCCGTTGCACCACTCTGAATATGCGAATGGCCATCTATTGCAAAATCAGCAGTGAATTTCGGTTTGTAGTTTACCGGAACAACCCGGGCTGATGTACCTGCTGACATTAGGTTTTCTCCTCGTTCCAAAGCTGATATTCAATACCATCAACAACCAGCAATTTTCTTTTCACGTCTGGAACCAATACGCTTATTTCCTCCGATCTGGATATTTCGCCTGATACGAGGACATTCCCGTTTTCGGCGTTTTTAACTTCGTATTTCTTCTTCTTTGCAAACTCTGCCCGTTCATTTCCATTTTCATCGTATTCCTTGTATACCGTGCCATCCGGATTTGCAATTGTAAAAGAAACAGGAACCCAGGGATATTTGTACTTCACGCCGCTGATATAATCGTCCGGATTTACGCCCTTATCCAGTAGCAACTGATATCCAGACGATTCTTCACCTACTGGAATTTTCAATACAGTACCAGTATTGAGTAAATCAGGATTATCTCCAATAGCATCTTTGTTCAATTCGTAAAGATACTTCCACGAAGGCATTGCGAATTTTGCAGCAATTACTCCGAGGTTTTCTCCTTCCTTGACCGTATACTTCTTTAGCATTTCTATTTCTCCGGTTCTTTCATGCTTTACTTTGTTCTAATCTGCACCATGGATGGTGCGGATTCTTCAGGCGCCGATTCCTGTTTTTTTTACACCTCTTCTTCTGTCTGCCCGACCGGCAATTGAGCTTACCTTTTTTAAAACAAGCAACAACTACATGAAACGTCCAACGATTTTGATGCTTCATGTAGTAAATATTTTACCCATAAAAATGGCTAAGCAAAAAATTCTCTATGGACATGCATCAGTAACCGTAAGTGTAAAATATCCAGTTCTTACAGGGCACCCAGGGTTTTCAGCATCATTTACTTCGCAATGATATCTACCTGTATCAGATTTCTTTACAGGAACAATATAGACTGTTCGTCCACTATTATCAAGAGAACGATCTGGATCATTAGAAAGCACAAGATCATCTTTATACCACTGGTAAGTATATTTATCCGAACCACCTGAAACAGTTATATCCCAACCCATAAATCCACCATCACACACAGTTTGGCTACTTGGAGTTGTAACCGTCAAGGGTGAGAACTCTATTGACAGTGTTGCTGGCGCAGTTGTCTTACCGCAACCGTTACCATTATCAACAGTACAGGTATAATCTCCTTTTGTGTATTCATTGGCAATAACATAAAACTCTTTTGTATTTACGTTTTGATAATTTGGACCGTTGGTAATTTGGCGTTTTTTATGTATGCACCTAATATAGTGCTTATACTTTTTAGATGCAATTATTTTAATAAGATTTTTGGGTAAGATTGCTGCGAGGTAGTATTCGCATCGAGAATGATTGATGCAGTACGTCAATCAAAAATTCTGATGAGTATCGATTAGCAATCCGTTGATTGCAGATCGGAGTCATCAATCATAAAAAGGATTCCGTTTCGCTTCGCTTTTAAGTAACAAAACCAGAACAGAAGTGTGATTTTTTATCAACTCCGCCATCCTTTCAAGGTTTGGTACCAGATCTACAGGATTTGATTCCATTATTTATTCCAACACTGTAAATTTATGGTTGACTTGTTGAATGGTTTTAT
>CAYMGX010000117.1:0-13198 GCA_964390065.1 uncultured Fibrobacter sp.
CCAGGAGATTTTCTTCGATGGTTACATGGAATAAATTTCCTTGCGGCTTATTTTGGCGTTCTTCTTTCACGCGAAATGGTTCAGGCTAAAACGCATGCTCCTTTATGCAATGTAATTCTCAAAGTACTGCAATACATTCCTTTAGTACTTGTACCACTATCACCATTCATGTCCTTTATGACAGCAGAAAAATTACTGTTACTCCCCAACCTGTTACCACTTCCTTTTTTGATATATACTTCTATTATAGCAATCCTAAAGGGCCATCGCGCGGCAGTATTCTATCTTTTCGCAACGGTAAGTTTTATCTCTGGCCTTGCAGTTTATAATCTAATGTATGGTTTTAACCTTTTTCCATTCAATGAACTTACCTACTTTATTCCAAATATTACATTTGTCATAATGCTGCTTTTATTCTCTTTCGGTATAGCCGACAAAATCAACATCCTCAAACATGAAGAAGCAAAAGCCCGTGAACAGGCACTTTTTGAACTTGGTGAAAAGGTAAAAGCACAGGACGAAAAAGCACTTATTGAACGGGAACTTGAACAATCACGCAAAATGGAAGCGATCGGTCGTTTACTTAGCGGCATTGCTCATGACATGAAAAACTTTCTCAGTCCTATTCTCGGGTATGCTGTTCTTATGCGTAAGCAGGCAAAAAACGATTCTGGGATCACTGATACATCTGAAAAACTTGTTACCGCGACACAGAGACTTAATGATCTTGCGATGACACTAGTCAATGTATCCCGCAAAAATGCACCCGGTACAGAACTGCTTAGTATCAACAATCTCATTTCCCAGACTGCATCACTCTTAAAACACTCAAGCCCATCACACATTAATATTAAAGTACAACTATCACCAACAGATTACTCCATTTCTGCAAACCCCGGTATGATCCACAGCGCACTGCTTAATCTGGGTGTTAATGCGGTTGACGCAATGCCGGATGGTGGAAAAGTTACTATCACAAGCTCCACAGAATCACTTGATACAAACCATCCCGCATGCAGCAAGTTTGGAGTCAATGGTGGAATATTTTCGGTAATAACCTTTAGTGATACCGGTATTGGTATTGATTCACGTGACCTTGATTATATATTCGAACCATTTTTTACAAAAAACAAATCAGGAAAAGGTACGGGGCTCGGCCTTACCGGAGTTTACAATTGTGTTAAGGTACACGGTGGTTGCCTTGATGTACAATCTGAAGTAGGAAAAGGTACAACGTTCAGGTTGTATTTTCCGGTAAGAGAAGTACCTCACCCCCAATCCTCCTCTCCAACAGAGATTGAAGAGGGAGTGTAAATACTTAATGCACATAAGTCAACATACCGACACACCGATGTTTTTTTGTAACAAGTTAAATTCTATTATCCTGCTCCCCATCTCCAATTCCTTTTGGAGAAGGGGTCGGGGGATGAGGCAGTATTGATGTCAGCAGATTACTTTTACCCGCTATTTAACAGTGTAAATATTCTTATCATTGATGATGAACCACACCAACTTGACTTTTACGAATCAATGCTTTCATTGCACCCACTCTATAAAATCCATAGAGCTGCAAATGCGAAAGAAGCAGAATCCGTTCTTAAATCAAAAAAGATTCATCTCTGTACACTGGATCTTGGTATCAATGATCTGAAAAGTGATGAATACTATCTTTTAAAACAACATGGTTCAAAAATTCCGTTTGTAATAATCAGTGGTTCCAACGATATTGAACGTGCATTCAAGGCATCATCACTTGGTGCAGCTGCACTTCTTTCAAAACCAATACTAATGACCGATCACCGGTACTGGAATTCACTGCATATATCATTTCTTAACAACACAATACTACCGACATTTCCATTAAATGCAAACCCGATTCTCAGAGAATTTCGGACCATAATTCAGACGGATCTTCCTGAATCAGTTTCTGACTGGGCAGCAAAAACTAATGTAACCGACTCCTACCTTCGTAAAATCTGGGGAGAGTGTACATCAAGTTCACCCAAAATGCTGCTTTTTATATACAAAATGTACAAATGGGCATTCGAATGGTACGATAGTGTATGCATCGCTGATCTTAACAATACACCATTATCCGTGAGCGAACCAGATTCCGGCGAACATCGCAAAATGATTCAATATTATTTACAAAATAAGGATGAATTTGACATGATCAGGGGTAGATAGTACTGTCAATTAAATACTAAGACTGCAATCATTATGCGAATTCACTGCGATGTTATACGCCATACAATTGAAATAAACCTATTAACTCCGGATAATTCTCCATACTTCTTTTAACTTGATTTGAATACCTGTAATAATCAGTATGTAACACAACTATCACTTATAAATAATTAAGCCCTATTGTAGAAAAATGTGATTATATTATACATAAAATGAGTGTTACTCAGCGATTAACCATTCCAACAATATTTCTCAATTTTCAAATATACAACACCACAGAGTTGAATTTTTAACTATTTTTATCATGGTTGTAAAACTTCTAGTAATTCACACTGTAGATAATTACAAAAACTACACAATGAAAGGTTATACTGCATCAACAACACATTCAGAGGTGATCAAAACACCATAATATATCAATTTTTTAAACATTTATCGTATCAAAACTATTGACTTACATCGAGGGGGCAAGATGAAATTCAAGAAAATCGCTACAATTGTATTGTCGTGCGGAATCGGGGCTGCAGGTGTTGCAGACGCGATTACCGGCCGGGTTGTTAACAGTAACTCTAACGGATTAGCCAATACAAAAGTATGGCTTAAAAACAATCCATCAATCAGTGACTCCACTGATAATGACGGGAAATTTTCTCTTGAATTGGGAAGTACCAAAGTAATTTCCGGTCACGCAACTACCAGACAAAACAGTTCTTTCAATGTACACAATAACCGGATCATGTTTTCACTTCCAATCACACAGGCAATTACGCTCGATTTATTTGACATTGAGGGAAAACGGGTGACATCACTTTTCAGCGGTGCTGCCGGACCTGAAATGATTTCAGTTGATTTTAATACCATCACAGTACCATTAGCATCCGGAATGTATATACTGAAATGTACTGGTCATACGGTAAACACAACGATGCAGCTCAGTAACAGCAACGGTAGTTTTCAGTTAACAAAATCAGAAGTTGCCGGAAACAACACATTCTCAAAAGTTGCAGCAGTTTCTGGACCAGACTCACTCATCGTGCTGCGCATGGGCTATGAGATAAAAAAAATTGCACTTGCAAACATAACGGCACAGGAGGTTCCCGCTGTTACGCTTAATCTTAGAACCTACAAACTTGAACCAACAATAAACGTTAAACAAAACCGTTCAATTGAAGTCCACCTTCCTTCAGATTATAAAGATCTTTATGTACTCCCCGTACTGTATCTTCTTCATGGGGGTGGTGAAGACCGCACGGCATGGAGAACCAAAGGAAACCTGGTGAATACGCTGAATAGTTTTCAGGGAAGGGATAAGATGCAGGCAATGATCATCGTTACTCCCGATGCGGGTGGTAACAATGGGTATGGCAATTACGGCAAAACTGCAGATCCATTTTATACCGATTTAACCGTTGATATCAGGAAATATGTTGAATCCAATTACAAAGCGGATACATCACGTTTTGGACGGGCGATTTCAGGGTTCTCCATGGGCGCCATGCAGACGCATAATCTCACCCTGTTTTATCCGGAACTCTTCGGATACTCCTACCCGATATGCGGTGGACTTTACAAAAGCGGTGGCTTTACTGAAGCAAAAATGAGAGCAGATGTTGCAAGTGGTGCAATCGATACATCCCGTGTTCACCAGCTAAAAGCCTACAAGCTGCATTCCAATGAAACAGATATTGCATGGACTGATACAAGAGATTTCGAAAAATTTTTGGGTTCACTAAATATCAAGCACACCTATGATTTCACCTCCTATTCAGAAGGTGGCCACACGTTCAGTTATTGCAATGCGGTATTTCAGAACTATTCTGATGAAATTTTTAAATGACAGATAGAATATTTTAATATTTATCATATGGTCTTGACTTTGTACGCATTTCAATGCCACACACCTTCCATGATTTAATGGTGAAGGGTGTGTGGATATTTTGCGAATTAAGCGTCTCGGCTTTCGCTCGACGCCCTTTTCCCTACCGTACCATTTCTCAAATTGACAATTTGTATAATTTACATGTAAACCCCCTCCTCTCCATGTTTTAATGGAGAGGAGGGACGGGGTGGTGAGGCCAATACCGTTTACAAGATCCTTGGTGTTATAAATATGATAAGTTCCTTTTTAACAGTACGGGAGTACTTCCACTTGAACAGATATTTTAATAAAGGAATATCACCCAGAAGCGGTACTTTTCTTTCGACAACATTCTTTTTTGATTGCAACAAGCCTGAAATCCTGACCGTTTGACGATCCTTGAGACGCACCAGAGCGGATGACTGCTTGACATCTACAACTGGTGCAGTTGAACCATTCTGTGAAACCTCGGTTGATACGAGGTCTGAAATCAAAGGGTCTATTCCAAGTGTCACCCATCCATCACCTGAAATTTGCGGTGTTACAGAAAGCACTACTCCTACGGTTATTACCCGTACCGCCTCCTGTACTTCTTTCACGGACGTTGTTGGATTGATAGTAACACTTGCAGAAAAGAATGGCATATCAGTACCTACCTTGACAAGTGCTGGTTGATTATTAATAGTAACAACTCTTGGTTGGCTCACCGTACGAACCTCACCCTGTTCTTTCAGTGCATCAATAATCATAGTTACATTTTTTTCAAACGTGGCATCAAGAGATAATGTGGAGGCTTTATAGTCCGGATTGTCAATTACAAGTTCTGTTGCGGCATTGATAATACCAGTGTGCCCTTTCTCAGTTAATGTCGCACCAATCCTGCTCCAGTTTACACCAAGACTGTTATCTTTATTAAGAGTTACTTCATAAATTCTTGCTGTAATCTCAACCTGACGTGTAGCAGCACTGACAACTATTTCCAGATAACGTTGCAATGCATCAAGTGATGCATCAGAATCAGTAACCGATACAACTCCTGCCATCCTGTTAATAACCAGCATCGCACCAGGCGATACCATCATTTTTAATTGTTCCTCAAGTTCCTGCCAGAAAAAGATATCATCACCGGTTGATAATTGTACTGAACCCGCCTCGCCCGATGCAGATGATGAAAAGCTTGCAGAACTTGATCCCTGCCCGGATCTCTTTAACCGCGGATAATTAATGGTAAAAATTCGTGTACCAGGTGTTTTTGTAACGGTCAACATGGTCGGTAGTTTATCGTTTGCGCTGCTTTTTGAAATTGATTCTGATGGAACTATTGGATGTATTTTTAATGTATTGCCACTAATACTCCAGCTCAATCTTTTTTCATTAAGCAAAATACTCATAGCATTGTCAAGTGTTACCTTGTTAAAATTAACGCTGATTTTATCCTTATTATCAATTTTCATATCAAGCGAGAAACCGTTTGAAACAGCAAACATCTGAAGCGCAGTAGAAAGTTCGATGTTTTCAGCTTTAAAAGAGTATATTTTAAGTGTATCCGAAACGCTATGTATTGTGTCAACTGGTATTGAATCTGAGATTACAGCAGACGATACCGTTTCCATCGACTCATTCTGCGAAACCGAAAATGTCCACATTGTCGAAAGCAGTACTACAAACAGTTTTTCTTTCATAGAAGACCTCATTATTTCAAGTGAAGAATCCTGATACCGTTTTTCCCCGATATTATGACAGAATCAGGATCAATCTTTTTAACGATGCCAAGACTACAGGTATCACCCTCATGACACACAGAATTACCGATTAATGCAACTTTTCCGGTAATACCTATAGATATCGCTTTAAGTATCGATTTTTCCTTTACACGACGATTTTTCGTCACACTATTTACAGCAATTGCAACCGGAACCTCAACGGACTTTGTGTTAGCTGCGACTATTGATTGTTTAATATTTTCTGTATCGGTTCTATTATTCTCAAAAGGATCCCTTGACGTGGTACGTATCCATCCTTCTGTTTTAAGCAAATTATTTTTTAGTAAATTTGTTACTTTAATTGTTTTTATACCATCCAGTGATAATGATTCCGGTTCAACCGGAATATCAACCTGATCCTGTTGGATAATTATCTCTTCAGGTATATTGTCATCGGTGAGTTCATCCGATTTCAAATATGGGAGAATGTTATTTACAAATACGAAACCGATTGCAGTGAGTAGTAATGCCGTAACAACAAGCGGATTCTTTAACAAGCTTTTTTTCATAATGTGATCCAGCCGGCTATTGACATATGTGCCTGGTACAATCCATTATCATCACCGGTAAACTCAAGATGTTCAAGACTCAGCTTTATAACAGTATCAGAAGTAATAGCTTCAACAAATTTCATGACCGTTTCAAATTTCCTGTCTCCCGGTACCGCGCTGATTCTGATTAGTATTCTTTTGTAATGCTCACCACTCTGCGGATACATAACAAGAGGCGAGATCTCGTAGGACATTACTATTTTCCTTTTTACTGCTTCATTTCTGATACTTTCAAGCAAAACTGCAGCACTATCCCATCCGATTATAACATTATCATTGATTCGTTTCATAGCAACATCAATAAGGCTATCATTTACTTCTGTGGTAAGCAGTGCAATTGAATCCTGAAGAGAGAAAAAGTGGCTGATCAACTCTGCCCGCCTGTTTAATTTTGGAAATGAAAGATATGCATGAACAATTATCAGTGATGATACCAGAACCACAACAAATATAATTATTCTCACAATGTACGACATTTTTTTGTCAAGTAACACGGTATCAATTAAATGTCTCATTTTAGTCTTCCTTGAATCCGGAACACTTTCCCTTTTATCGCAGTTTCAAGTGTACTACCCTGTTGTAAATTGTCTATCCATTGTATCTTCCAGGGAATCTCGGGCTGAAAAAGTGATGGCTCCTTTTTTAACCTGTTTTCAAATGTGTCAAGCAACTGCGATGCAATCACAGGATTTCTTGGAGCAAACCCCTCAATTTGTATAAACCAGTTACCATCAGTTGAATCTCTGGTGATCATCATTCGCGACAAATTCAGATCGTTTGGAATATTATCCGCGACACAATTGGCAAACCATCCAGGAACAGGATCATTGTTCAACTTTTTAATAAAATCATCACGAATCTGATTTTGTATCATTTCAGTTTTTTTTGTTTCCAGTGCCTGCCTGATACTCTTAAGTGAATCAATAGATGTCTCAATACCGGATTCCACAATAGATTTCTCCGTATCGAATTTCATTTTAAGATATGATACTTCAATAGCAAATGAAAACAATACTATCAATAAGACTGTAATAGCAATGTATATTAAGTATTTTCTTTTCTTATTAAGTCCAATAAGTTTTCTTGGAAGTAAATTATCTTTCCTAAACGGATTCATGTTTAGTGTAAATTTGCACCAATTTACATTTTCATTAATAGCCGTCTTTTTAACATCTGCGATGTCACCTGCAAGGTCACTTACTATTTGTGAATTCTGGCCAATAAAACGTATTTCCTGGACTGCACGATTATACTGCTGTTTTGTAAACAATACAGTGCGCTGAATTTCACGGCCAAGTCGCTCAAGATTACCATCACCATTATTGTACCAGCCATATGGTACCTCGCGTATCAGAAGAGGATGGTTTTTCCTTCCGACTACGATAAATGTACTTTCACCGCCTGCAGCAACAACCATTTCAATCTGATTGTCTTTTTCAAGTGTAAGCAGTTCCGGAGCAATTGCAGCCAGCGTCATCAGCATCATTGGCTGATAACCAAATTTCGTGCAAAAATCTAAAAAAACCTGTCTATACACCTCTGGAACAAGATGTAGATAGATAGTATCCTCTTTGCCAGAAACCTTTATGGATGTGTAACCAAATATATGAGTATTACCCTTTGCCGTATGTGCTTTTCGCTCAAGAAACATTTCAAGTTCTGCCGGCTTCAATGGTTGTATTTTCAATAAAATGAAATCTATTGCAGGTGTAGCAGCGCCAAAGGAGACTTCCTCCCCTTTAAAATTCAGTTTCTTAGGGATTAAACACATTTCAGAATATAATTGACTGGATTCAAGAATAAAGGATTCCGACTCCCACTCACGGCTTGATGAACCCGAGACAACTATTGCAGATAATTTACCATGTATAAATTGAATAAGAAGTTTTTCATTAGTTTTTTTCATTGTCAATAACTCCACGTTGTGCCATCATAGATTATACCAAGTGCTTTATTGACAACAATAGTACCTGCAGGGACAGCTCCCAGGAATAAATTAATTCTGGTACCACTCAGCAGATACACTGTAAAGGTAGTGCTGTTTAAACTTTTCACTATTGCGCTATTAATTGACCACCTGGGAACTCCTGACAATGACGTACAACTTATTGTCACAGGAAAAAATAATGATGCAAGACTTATTCGTTCTATTCTGAATTTATTCCCCGTAGTAAACCCGGCAGGAATAGTGCCCATCTGGTCCCATACAGCATCAAACTGTGCGTCTGTCAGTGCTGTAACAGGTGCTGCTCCTGATAAATTCGAAACAAGCAAAAATCTCATCTGGGCTGGAAATGCACCAGGTAAACTTCCCTGAGGGGTTATTCCTGCGGTGTACATTGCAGCCTGATCATAAGGTACAGAGCCTATTCCGTTAGTAGAACGTAAAATCAATCGCCGCGTACCCGATCCCCTGTTGTTGAGTATTCTATTACTGCTATTTTCTATAAACGGTGCAATGACAGTGTTCCATTGACCTGTTGCAGTGCCAGGAATTATTTGATTCTCATCAATATATTTTTTCAATGATAATGCAATTGTGTTGAGTTCACTATCCTCAGCATCTGCAATTGCCCTTGTAATCTCACGGGAAATGTTTGGAACCAATGCTGATGCAATTATTGCAATAATTGTCAGCACGCCAATCATTTCTATAAGTGTAAACCCGTTTTTTTTATATGTCATCCGCCAAGCCCCTGTGAAATTGACATAATGGGCAATAGAATAGCAAGTGCTACTGCACCGATAATTCCTACCAATACAATAATAATCATAGGTTCAAGAATACTGAACACCCGCTTGACACGTCGTGGAACCTCTTCATCGTAATACATGGAAACATGATTGAGTGAATTTTCAAGATCCCCCGATGCTTCACCGACAGCAAACATTCTAAGTACAAGTCCGTTAAATAATCCGCTGCTCTTTAATGATTCACTAAGCGTGATACCCTGCTGAACATCACGGGATGCTTTTATCAGTGCATTTTGAAATAATGCATTACCAACAAAACCCTTACACAACTCCAGATTTTCCAGTACTGATATTCCAGCCCTGTGAAGAATTGCGAAGTTATGGGTAAACCGGGCTTGAGTCAGCAGCCGTATAAGTGTACCAAATACTGGCAGTTCCAGCTTGACACTATCTGCTATCAGCATAAACGCCTGATTCTTTTTAATTATGAATTTATAGATAAGCGGCAGCGCAACACCCGCGATAATCCACAGGTACCATGTATTAATAGCTGCATCGCTAATGAATACGACTATTTTTGTAATAAGTGGCAGTTCAAGTTTCATATCAATGAGTATTTTTGTAATTTTCGGTACTACATTTGAAAACAGATATAACACAAAAATTCCAAGTGCAATTGATAAAAACATCGGATACGTGGTTGCCTGCTTAACATCACCGGACACTCTCTCAAGCCATTCCAGATACGACTTAATTTCCTTGAATGCATTTGGAAGTGTACCTGTCTGCTCACCTGCTTTGACAAGATACACAAACTCATTTGTAAATACTTTAGGAAAGCGGGCAAGTGACTCTGAAAGCGTTTTCCCGTTTTCTACTTCACTTTTAAGTGCTTCTGAAATGTATTTCATTGTTACATGCTGCGATTCAGCAGAATATTCTGAAAGCGCACCGGTTAATGACAGGCCGGCATCAGCAAGCGTTGCCATATAGATACAAAATTCTACAAGATCTCTTCGTAAAACTTTTTTACCAGGTACTTTTGCACCCTTAAGCAAATTAACGTCTTCACTTTTATGCTGATGTATTTCCAGAAGGGCAACATTACGAATATCGAGATTGGATTCGGCCTCAAAAAGATCTGATGCCTCAATGGTGGAGTACTGTTTTTGCCCTGATTTATCAATATAGCAGTATGTAAAGCGCGGCATTATCCAACCACCTTGAAAAGGTCATCAAGACTGCATATACCCGCGCGGGCTTTCTCGACTCCATCATCACGTAATATTCTCATTCCACCAGCAATTGCTGCATTCATTACATCAGATTCTGTAATTCCGTTTGTAATCTGTAAATTGTTCAGATTATTAATTTCAAGTATCTCATATATAGCTACTCTGCCAAGATATCCGCTTTTGTAACAATTTTCACAACCACGTCCACGCCTGAAATTATCATCAGGTTTAGTTATAATCTTAAACTTTTCAACATATTTTGCAATATCTTCAGGTGCTGCGCGTTCTGAACAATATGGGCAGATTTTTCGTACAAGACGCTGCGCAATTACCGCAATAAGTGTTGAACTGATAAGATATGGCTCCACGCCCATATTTATCAAACGTGGTACTGCTCCTGCAGCACTATTAGTATGAAGTGTTGACAATACAAGATGTCCGGTTAATGCAGCGCGAACTGCAAGTTGCGCAGTTTCTTCATCGCGAACTTCACCCACAAGAATGGTATCCGGATCCTGCCGTAACAAAGCGCGCAGGCCACTTGCAAAACTCATTCCGATTTCTGAATTAATTTGTGTCTGCCGTATCATTGCAAGTGAATATTCGATCGGGTCTTCAAGGGTAAAGATACTCTGATGCACTGCGTCCATCTGGCTTAAGGCAGCATAGAGTGTTGTTGTCTTACCAGAACCAGTCGGGCCGGTAACAAGAATAATACCATGAGGTTTATTTATTGCGCTTATCAGAATTTCTTTGTGATGTGCATTTATTCCAAGTATGTCAAGATTCAAAACGACATTTGACTTGTCAAGTACACGCAGTACAATACTCTCTCCGAACTGTGTCGGCAGTGATGATGCTCTGAGGTCAATCTGTTTTCTTCCAAGCTGAAACACAATGCGCCCATCCTGAGGCAGTCTGTGTTCGGTTACATCAAGACCACCCATAATTTTCAGACGTGCGATAATAACCGGTTGCACTGCTTTTGGAAGAATAATTTCCTGATGCAATATGCCATCAATCCGGTAGCGCACTCTCAGTACCGCTTCTTCCGGTTCGATATGAATATCGGTAGTTCGTTTACGTACTGCGTGTGCAATTATCTGATCGACAAGCTGTATCACTGGCGCATCAGTTCCTGCTTTGTCACTTAGATGAGCCGGACCTGCCCGTAATATAATATCAATTAAATTTTCGATTGTATTTGTTTGAATATACTTTTGATCTATTGCCTCGCCGATTGATTGAGCTGACGCTGCAACAACAGAGATTCTCAAACCAGTCATTTTTTCAAGCGCGTCAAGCCCGATGACATCAAATGTATTAGCCATTGCAACAGTCAATTCTGCACCCTCTCTGTTAAGCGGTATCAACAGATGTTGACGTGCAAATTCAATGGGAACAAGTCTAAGAACATCAGAATCAATTACAGCTCTAATAACATCGACAAATTCGGTTTGAAGATCATTTGCAAGTAGTTTTGAAATTTCAGCCTGAGTAACAAACCCGAGTTTTTCGAGTATTTCCCCAAGCAAACCGCCATTACGCCGTTGCTCTGATAACGCGAGGGATAACTGAACCTGTGTCACCACACCCATGTCAAGCAGACGTTCGCCCAGTCGTTTCGGTTTTTTTTCGGGAAGTGGTACCTCAGACACAATTAACTCCTTATTGACGTATCAATAAAGCAAGATCAGATCATTTATTGTTTGTAAAATGACCTGATCTTGACATAAAAAACAACAGGATTATCGGGCAGCAATAAAAACCCGTACGGTACCGCCTGCAGCATTGGCCCATTTCACTTTTCCGCGAGCTTGTTTTTCTGCAGCTGATGCACCAATACCTTCATCAAGAATACCATCAAGTTTGTTAAACTCATTAAGACTAACACCTGTCAATTGAATGCTTATTATTTCACATGTCGCAGGATAATCCCCGGTACCATCACCGTTTAGATCATAATTTGTAACGTTCGCAGCGTTAACAGCTCCTGCTACTGCGATTACAGCCGGCATGGTCATAGCTCTGCCGATTGGAGGGTTCGTGTTAGAAAATTTATCAAGATAGGGTCCCCTGAATTTTGTCCAGAATCCATTGGTGCTTGGGGCTGTTGTTGCAACCAGTATTCCGGGAAGCAGTGTTCCGGCAGCGTCTGCAGCAGGGACTCCGGCTGCACTTAACGGAAAAAGAGTACCGACATCTGCATAGTACTTTGATGTAGCAGTTTGTACCGTTTTTACAACCGTTGAAAAACTAGTTACCTTCGAATCTGAAATCGCACTGAAAATTCTTGGGGACAATGCTGCAACAAGAATTGCAATTATGGCCAAAACACCAATCATTTCAATCAAAGTAAAACCCCGCTCATTCATCAGGTACATTCTGCGATTCATAAAAAGTCCTTTCGAAACATTGATATATGATAACCTTAATCAGCTGTTTTATGTGATTATATGTTAATGGTAGTGTAAAGTGAATGACTTTTTTCTTTAACAATTCAGTTTACTACTAAGATCAGATCGCCAATTATTGATTATGGTACAACATACTTTTATTCCAAGTAATTGAACAACTTAGCCTTAAGTGAACTTTTTGCAAGTCGTTGCGGATCACCATAATCCTTAACTTTATGCTACTTTTTTCCTGGCTTTTACAACTGATTTCATTTGCTATTGAAACCATTCTATAATACAATTGATATGTATTTTTTTTCAATTTCAGATGGTGTACCAGTACATTGTATGCATTTTGAACTATCCCAAAACACAGCAATGTGCGGGTATATAGTAACCATTTTTTTGTGAAAGTAGAAAGATTTATGGACCGGATTTCAGATTATATTCTGACCGAAAATATTCATGAAAGCAGAAGTTCGGTAATCTATCGCGGGCACCGGATAAACGAAAA
>CAYMGX010000118.1:0-13195 GCA_964390065.1 uncultured Fibrobacter sp.
ATGTGACAATAGCTTGCGCAGAGCATCACGATTCAACTGCGGATTTTAGGATTATGACTAATTATAGAAATTCATTACATTGAAGATAACAGGCATTAGAAAATGAGATTAACTGTTGGTGTAAGCGAAATGTGTATCAGTAAAAATCCGGGTGACATTATTGTGACTCATGCGCTTGGATCATGCATAGGTCTTGCTATTCATGATCCGGTTGCACACGTTGGCGGCCTGCTGCATTATATGCTTCCATTATCGAAAATTGACAACGATAAAAAAGATCTAAATCCTTTTATGTTTGGCGACTCAGGAATACCGGCACTATTTAATGAGGTCTATAAACATGGAGCAAAAAAAGAGAGTCTCACCGTTGTAATGGCTGGAGGTGCAGATATTCTTGAACATTGTAATTATTTTAATATTGGCGCACGAAATATCGCGATAGCCCGCAAAATGTTCTGGAAAAATGGTATTATGATTACAGCAGAAGATACAGGCGGTTCAAAGCCCCGGACTCTCTATCTTGAGATAGGTTCGGGAAAAGCCTGGCTTACCAGCGGTAGTGAACGAACAGAACTTACTTGAATTGACAGGAACTAACAAGGAACCGTTATGGCATATTCAATTCTTATTGTCGATGATTCAGAGATAATCAGATCAATGATTTCACGTACGATTACTCTGACAAAACTGCCTGTTCATACATTCAGAGAGGCCAGAAATGGTATCGAGGCACTGGATATTCTAAACAGGGACTGGATAGATATTGTATTTACAGATTTAAATATGCCGGTCATGAACGGGCTTGACTTAATAAAAAACATGAAAAAGACTGTTGATCTTGAAGATGTACCGGTTATTGTTATTACCACAGAGGGAAATATTAATCGTCTTGATGAATTAAAGGATGCCGGTGCCCGGGATTGCATACGAAAACCATTTACACCGGAAAAAATCCGTGATATCATAACAAATGTTCTTGGAGTCTGGGATGCAAAATAAGTTAAACCATATTATGGCAAGCGTTGCTGAATCAATTTTTGAACAGGTTGCATTCGTCTTTACAGACGACATAGGGACTCATTGCCGTCCGGAGGATAGTAACTGGGATGCACTTGGGGCGGAATTAAAATTTACAGGGACAATAAACGGTACCATCCACCTCTGGCTTGAAACAACGCTTGCATCAAATATCGCATTAAACATGCTCGCAGCGGAAGAGCCGGTTGAAAAGGAAAAAGCAATTGATGCTCTACGGGAAATGTGTAATATCATTTCAGGAAATTTCATAACCTCAGCCTATCAGAATGCTGATATCATCCTTCACATCCCGGACTCTCTTGACACTAAGAAACTTCAGTGTGATTTTATTGATCCTGATGGTATCTGGTTCAGCTCCGATGATGGTGCGATTCTGATACTTGTAAAGGAAACATGATTAAGGTACTTATCATTGATGACAGTGCGGTTGTTCGTCAGGTTCTATCATCAGAATTGTCGAAAGCATCTGATATTGAAGTAATCGGTACCGCATCAGATCCCTATTTTGCCCGGGATAAAATCAACATATCAAAACCGGATGTCATTACGCTTGATATCGAAATGCCCAGAATGGACGGGTTGACATTTCTTAAAAAGCTGATGGCACAGGTTCCGATTCCGACAATCATTGTAAGTTCACTTACCCAAAAAGGCAGTGAGATTGCCCTTGAATCGCTGGCGTCTGGTGCATTCGATGTTATATGTAAACCCGGGGCGGCATATACAGTCGGGGATATTTCATCTATTCTAATCGATCAGATTCGTGCTGCATCAAAAGTTAATATCAACAAACTTCAATCCAACAACACAGTAGTTCCTCCGAAAGTGCAGCAACATTCACTTTCCGTGACAACAAACAAGATCCTTGCAATAGGCGCCTCAACCGGTGGTACCACTGCTATCGAAAGGGTACTTTTGTCAATGCCTCCGAATGCACCTCCAATTGTAATTGTTCAGCACATGCCTGAAAAATTCACCCGGGCTTTTGCTGACCGGCTAAACAAAATATGCGAAATTGAAGTCAGGGAAGCATCAAACAATGACTCTGTTATTCCAGGTCGGGCACTTGTGGCACCCGGAAATCATCATATGATTTTAAAACGTAGCGGTGCACGTTATTTTGTTGAATTGAAAGATACCCCCCCGGTTTTTCATCAGCGGCCAAGTGTTGAGGTCCTTTTTAATTCTGTTGCAATGTATGCCGGGAAAAATGCTGTCGGAGTACTACTTACCGGTATGGGTACCGACGGTGCTGCAGGGCTTCTCGCTATGCGTCAAGCCGGAGCTGCAACGATAGCACAGGATGAGAAATCAAGTGTTGTCTGGGGAATGCCCGGTGAAGCTGCAAAGATCGGTGCGGCAGAATTTGTTTTACCACTCGAAACTATTGCATCAAAAGCACTGCATCTGATTAACAGATGAACGAATGATGTATAAATGTCAAATATCCGGATGAATTCATCAGACCAGGGTACGTGTAATTTCTCTGACATATGCATGAATATCTGTCTACATTTTAATAGGTTATTTTTTTGTTATTGGCTATTATTGTGAAGTAAGGTACAATTACATGTGCTCAGCCGGAATACATACATGTAAGGATATTTTATAAAAACAAGGCTGCAACGATACGGTTTTAAACTATGAATGATATATCAGATGAAATAAAACATGTCAGTGATACAATGCATCGGCAATTACTGACAAATAAGCCGGATCCGGTTTTTATATTTGAAAACGATCTTATCGTCGAATGTACCACTGAAGTATCTGATTTGTTTCGTACAGTTCCTGAACAGATTATTGGAAAGAAACTTGCAGATATTTCTCCGGAATATCAATCTGATGGCCGTAGATCTTCGGACTCAATTAGCACGCTTGCAGTAAATCTTTCCCGTGAATCGTATAGTGAATTTGAATGGACATTTTTACGGTTTGATCAGACACGATTCACAGTTCGGGTAATGATTCAGTCGATTCAACCGTGTTCCAGGAATCGGAGCATATGCATTCTCAAAGATTTACAGCATTTAAAAGATATGCCTGCGATATTGCAGAAACAACAGGAACAACATCAGAAAAACGATAACCGTGACATGGCAGAGGATACATCGAAAAAATGTGATGACTATTCCTGTTTACTTTTAGAAAAACTCGACTTTGGAATTATCATCATTGATCCCGAAACGCGTGTTATTCAACATGTAAACACATACGCATCACGCCTGATCGGTGCAGCTGCATCAGACATTACCGGACACGTATGCCATGAATTTATCTGCCCTGTACCGGACAAACACTGTCCTGTCATTGATGATAAAACGATTGTCGAGCAAGCAGAAAGGGCACTCCTTTCAATTGACAATAAGCGTATTCCTATACTTAAGACTGCAAGAATTATCACACTTCATGGAAAACAATTAGTTCTCGAATCGTTTGTCGATCTGACCCGAAGAAAGCAGATTGAAACCGATCTGCTTGATTCCAACCGTCAGCTCGAAAATACAACTGCACAGGCCAGGATAATGGCAGCACAAGCGGAGGCAGCAAATGTTGCAAAAAACGAATTTCTTGCAAATGTTAGTCATGAAATCCGTACTCCCATGAATGGAATAATTGGAATGACATGTTTACTTTTAGAGACAGATCTAAATCAGGAGCAGCGGAATTATGCTGAAATCGTCCGATCCAGTGGAGAATCGCTTCTTGCCCTGACTAATGACATTCTTGACATATCTAAGATCGAAGCCCAGAAACTTGATATTGTACCAATTGATTTTAATATAAAAAGTATGCTTGAAGATTTTGCAGCACGGTACTCCTGCAGAGCACACGAAAAAGGGCTTGAACTACAGTGGTCAATTGACAGTGATGTTCCGGTACAATTAAATGGTGATCCCGGCAGAATCCGCCAGATTCTTGCTAATCTGACAGGTAATGCAATTAAATTTACTGAATCAGGTACAATCTCCATAAAATTATCACTTGCAGAGGATCACACGGCCATTAGCAACAATCCGAATGTACCATTCAGACTAAAATTCACAGTTAAAGATTCTGGTATAGGCATTGCTGAAGACAAGCTGCCACTGCTTTTCAACAAATTCACCCAAATAGATGCATCACCGACCCGTAAATATGGTGGTACCGGTCTTGGACTTGCCATTTCGAAAGAACTTTGTACGTTAATGGGTGGTGAAATTGGCGTAAAGAGTACTATTTCGTATGGATCTGAATTCTATTTTTATCTTCCATTGACTATTGCAAAACGACCTTTAGCCAACAGTGATTTCAATCCTGGTGTTCTCAATGGCAGCAAAATGCTTATTGTTGACAATAATGAAATAAGCAGACAGATTCTGTTGTACCGGTTACAATCGTGGAATATCAATGTGTCAATTGCATACAGCAGTACTTTGGCAATCGAGGTCATTGAGAAAGAATTTGAATCAGGTAAACCTTTTGATATCGCGATTATCGATTCCCGGATGCCTGAAATTGATGGTGAATCCCTTGGAATGCATATCCGTTCAAAACAGTCACTCAACAATATACAATTAATGTTGCTGACATCTCAGGGATACCGTGGAGATGTATCCAGATTAAGTGCTATAGGTTTTAATGCCTACCTTTGCATACCTTTTGATCATAATGAATTGTGTAACATGCTTGTTCATTTATTAAGTAACCGCAGCACAGTAACAAACCATGTACTGACACGTCACGCAATAAGGGACGCTCATACTTCAAATCATCATAAGTACTTAAGGATACTACTTGTTGAAGATAACATTGTCAACCAGCGTGCTGCAGCAATACAATTTGAAAAACTAAATTACGCTGTCGATATCGCATCATCCGGTTTTGAAGCCATGTCCCTTCTGTCATGCAGTATATATGATCTTGTTTTTATGAATACACGCATGATGGAAATGGATGGTATAGAAACAACTCAGGAAATACGGGATCCATCATCAACGGTACTGGACCATAACGTTAAAATCATTGCACTGACCGAGCTGGCAATGGATTATGACATTCAGAACTGTCTGGATGCAGGTATGAATGATTATCTGGCAAAACCGGTTACTATTGACAAGTTGATGTATATTGTCAATAAATGGTTTCCAGATTCAGAAAAACCCTGTATTAATAAACAGGAACAGTCAGAATTCGATCCAGCTGAACTGGATACCAGGGAGTTCGATCAGGCTCCGATATGGGATTTGTCCAGAATGATTGAGCATCTGTTCGAGGATGATAACCTGACAAAGAAGGTAATCAGCGATTTTTTAGTCAATATACCACTGCAGCTTCAAAAGATACATACATATATCGAAACTGGCGATACATCAAATCTGGAAATCAGGGCCCATTCACTCCAGGGAGCCTTTTCAATACTTGGTGCTGAACGGATGGGAATGATAGCAAAAAGACTTGAACAGGCCGCACATAATGGACAGACAATGCATTACCAACGATTATCTGATGCATTGAACAGACAATTTTCAATTATCAAAGTGAAAATGAAACAGGAACTGAATGCACTGGAATAAAATTTCAGCCTGCTGCATGTCATTGAATATTTAAGATTGATATGCGGTATCCCGGTATTGGCTTCTCCGGCCTCAATGCATGAAAATTGCACATCTATCCATAACATAGTTACTTACTATTTTTTATAGTAAACAAAAAACTATATCTGCATTTTTAGTCACTAACAAATAAGTAAAAACCAAATATTATGTACTGCAACTCATAATTAAAACCTATTTTGTAGCCGTTGGTCCGGAAGAATATAAAAACCATAATCCGTTCTCCGGATTTATAATAGATTAGTGTTATGGGAATATTTCAGTGATATACACCAGACATCAAAGTAATTCCGAAATACTGAACAGGTACGTGGACATGTTAGTAACAAAATAAAGCAGAAAAGGAGATGTATGCTAAAACTAATCTTAAAATTTGCAACAGTGATGGTAACAACACTATCGTTTTTACATGCACAGAATTTAATATCAAGCAGCAGCTTTGAAGACGGATCAGGAGGATGGAACCTCTGGTCAGATGCATCAAACGGTGCCGCAGGAACGTCTGAAGTCGTAACGTCTGAAGACGCACAGGATGGATCAAAATTTGTCCGTGTTAAAACGACTGCAATTGCCGAAAGCAATAACTGGTGCGTCCAGTTTCAGGACCCGAACTGGGCTGCAGAAGCCGGGGTTGAATACCACATTAGTTTCTATGCGAAGGCTGATGAAGTGAGAACGATCCAGGTAGCAGCAGCCGGAGGACCAGCATCAAACTATGCGTATTACACTGGTTCGGAATTTGTCCTTGGTAAAGAGTGGAAAAAGATCGACTTTTTTTACAAATCGGCAGCCACAGGTACCGATTCACTCAACTTCAACATTTATTGCGGTTATGCTGTCGGAACATACGATTTTGATAATATTGTTATCGAATCTGTCAGTACGAAATTTCCAACCACAATAACACCGCCATCAAAAAGTGCATGGGAAAGCGGAGCGCACAGAAACCTGTTTGCGGAGCTTGGCTATTCACAGGAGCAGATTGACGAAAAGGTGAACAGTACATTTCAGCAGCTATTCTTTGGTGATCGTACCAATGAAGTTGTTTACACTGAGGAAGGCGATGATCTTGGTTACATAACAAAACCGGGAAGTGGCAGCATCATTACTGAAGGACAAAGTTATGGTATGATGATTGCCGTGCAAATGAACCGTCAGGATGTATTTGACAGACTGTGGAAGTTTGCGTACACCAACATGATGCATCATGACGGGCCGCGAAAAGGCATTTTCTCATGGAAACTTGAGGAAAACGCTCCACATGAAATGATTGACCCAAATCCGGCACCTGATGGTGAAGAATACTTTGTTACATCACTGCTCTTTGCTGCAAAACGATGGGGTAACAAAGAGGGAATCTTTAACTACCAGGAGCAGGCAGATGCGATTCTTAACACAATGCTTAATTTCGTTCCAAACGAAACTGTTGTTGCAGAGATTGACAAAGAGCATGCAATGATTCTTTTTACTCCCGATGCCCAGTCAACACGCTACACAGATCCAAGTTATCACCTTCCGGCATTCTACACAATATGGTCGGAACTTGCTACAAACGATAAGGATTTCTGGAAAAAAATGGCAGACACAAGCAGGGCATTTTTTAAGAAAGCCTGCCATGAGACAACCGGTCTGACAGCGGATTATGCAGCGTTTGACGGTACCCCCTACCCGGTGGATTTCAACCGATTCGCAGGATGGTACCACTCTGATTCATGGCGTGTACCGATGAACATTGGAATGGATTATGCATGGTTTAAAGCAGATCCATGGCAGCTTGAGTATTCAAAAAAGCTTATGACCTGGTTTGCAAGCCAGACTCCGGATTACAAGCAGACATATTCAATTGATGGAACCGAGCAGTCTGAAGTGGAAGATTCCATGGTTACATACAATGCATCACAGGGACAGGTCGCATGCAATGCGGTTGCTGCACTTGCAAGCACCGACACGATCGCCTGGAGATATGTTGACCGTTTCTGGAAACAGGCGACACCCACTGGAGAATGGCGCTATTACAGCGGTCTTTTGCACATGTTAAGCTTACTTCACGTTAGTGGTAATTTTAAAATCTGGGGTAACCCGGCACTACCTGTCAGGGAATTCAGATCGGTCACAAGCTTCCAGAGTAAAGAACTCAGGGGAACAGCCCGTATTCTTGACATATCAGGAAAAACAATTGGTACCGTGGATCTTGGAAAAGGCCTTGCTATATCATCAGTAAATGGCAGTATCCTGAATAAATTCAACATACGTAATCGTTCGAATGGTGTTTACTTTATCAAAGCATTTGACGAAAAGGGTAATAACGTTGTCAAACAGATTACAACAGTAAAATAACTCTTTTTTAAAAACCTCATCAGATGCATCTTCCACTCCAAATCTGATGAGGTTTTTTATTGCTCCAACACCAGCAGGAAACACAAAATCTGCCGACAACATAAAAAAGTCCGGTTGACCATCATGGTGATCCGGACCTTTTAAGATAATTCAGTTTATTACTGCCACGACAGACACACCGCAGAATATAGCGAAAGCAGAACTCTCCTATTGTTAAGTACCTGAATGTAATTTCATCTCAATTTTTAATTCAACGTAAATTCCGCGGTTGAGTGTGAATAATATGCACAAGATATTATTAAAGGTTGTTTTACAAAAAGCACAATAATCCAGTTTCCGGTTATTTTTACGTCACATGTTGTAATTTTAATTAAAAACAGGTATAATTCTAAATTTCGCAGTTGGGCGAGAGTGATATGCACAAGATATTATTACAGATTGTGCATAATGACTGTTTCAAGGTGTGCAATTATATCATGTTTTATTTCATTATTCAAGGGTATAATTAAAAAAAACAACATTTTTGTAAAATTTTTGTTATTTTTATGTTAGTTCTACATTTGATAGCATCTGCTCAGAGAACTGCACATTATTTAATTCTTTGGTTTTATGGTGATTAACCACTCAGTTAGTACGCCTGAAACCAGCAATCACAGGATCTTAACTTCTGGAGGTTTTTTAATGAAGAGTAGTGTAGTAAAGAGAGGATTTGCCGCAGTTCTCCTTTTTGTTACTCTTATTTCTGCCGGCGAACTTTCATCAAGAATGGTTTCGACCGGCTGGCTTAGAACAAATCTAAATAAAGAGCATATTCGTATACTTGATGTCCGGCCGGTTGGAAAATATTATAGTAACCACATTCCGAGGGCATCATATTTGAATGCAGAATCCGTCAGGCTTTCAATAAATGGTGTACCTTACCTACCGATTTCACATCAGGCACTTTCCGGTTTACTTGGAGAAATAGGAATAAGTGAATCATCCACGATTATTATATATGGCAGTCAGGATGACCTTGAGCCTTTTTACCTCGTGTGGTTACTCGATTATATCGGACACAGGGATGTTGCAATCCTTGAGGGTGGTTATGAGAAATGGGAGCGTGAGAATCGTCCACTTACTCAGGATCTTCCAGCTGTTGAACGGGCTAAATACCAGATGCCGTCAAAACTTGTTGATGATATCAGGGTTGATAAGAAAAACGTTTTGAAATCCATTCACAATGGTACATCGCTTATTATCGACGTTGCATCACCTGAAACGTATGCCGGTATTGATGGTATCTGTAAGCGTAAGGGTCACATAAAAGGTGCAATTAATCATTACTGGAAAAACGATACAGAGAATCTGTACCAGTGGAAAAGTATTGACTTTTTAAGAAGATCCTACAGCAGAACGCCATCAGATGCAGGCAAGAAAATGATTCTTGTCTGCGAGGATGGGTGGTCTGCGGCGCACTCCTACTTCACCCTTAAATATATCGTTGGTGAAACCAATATTGCCCTCTATGATGGTGGTATGGGTGAATGGGCAAACGCCGATGATCTGCCGATGGAAACCAGTGATTTAGAAGTGTCATTCAGATAACCGCCTGTAATCCATAATCATATCTGTAGGGGCTGTTCGCGACCAGCCCCTACAGATGGATAAATATACACGTATCCACTCAGTCGATATAGTCAACATTCTGATTCGCCAACGTTTTATTTACACAACGCAATATTGCGAGCCAACCGCGCTGAATTATATTTGTTACAGGTATTTAGCATAATTCTTTTACAGAGAGTTTACTATCATGACAAACAATAACGTCATAGAACTTGACAATGTTAAGAAAGAGTATATTCTTGGTCAAACCATTGTGAATGCGCTTAATGGCGTTTCACTCACTGTTTCCAGAAATGAATTTCTTGCCCTGAGCGGACCGTCCGGGTCAGGAAAAAGTACAATTTTAAACATTATCGGATGTATTGATACACCAACATCAGGGTCAGTTGTTATCAACAACAAGAATGTCGTCGATCTATCAGACAACGATCGTACACGATATCGCCGGGTAACAATCAGTTTTATTTTTCAGTCTTTTAATCTGATTCCAGTACTTAACGTATATGAAAACATCGAACTTCCACTGCTGCTTCAGAAAATAACTGACAAAAAAGAGCGCCATGAACGCGTAATGCATTTTATTTCAGAGGTCGGCCTGACTGACAGAATAAAAAATAAACCGGGAGAACTCAGCGGTGGACAGCGCCAGAGAGTGGCAATTGCACGCGCACTTGTTACAAAACCGATCATGGTGCTTGCAGATGAACCAACGGCAAACCTTGATTCTGTCACCGGGGGTAAGATTCTTGACCTGATGCAGGAAATCAACAGCAGAGAGGGCACTACATTTATTTTTTCAACACATGATTTTCAGATTGTTGAGCGTGCCAGACGGATTGTCAAAATCAGGGACGGGCTTATTATCAGTGATGAAACAAAGGCGGCATAACATATGGTTGCTTTACAAATTGCAGTCAGAACCCTGATGCGACGGAAGGTTCGCATGATGTTAATAGGCTTGCTTGTGATGCTTGGAACGATTCTGATCATCTTCGGGGAAACATTTACATTATCTGCAGGATACTATTCAAAACGATCCATCATCGACCATTTCACCGGCGACATAATCATTTACTCAGATAAAGCAAAAGAAAAACCATCGCCATTTTCCTTTACAACGCCGTTGCCTGTAATCAGTAATCCTGCAGCAATCGAATCGTGGCTTGACAATAACAGCTATGTCAGGCACCATGTGGCTATTGCCCAGAATTATGGTCTTATGTCAATTGATAAAAATGGCAAAAAACAGGATGTCCCTTTTATTTTCTACGCTGTCGAACCAAAGCGCTATACTGATGCATTTCCTAATATTGACATGATTGAAGGATCTTTTTTCGACAGTGATAACAACGGACCCGCTGATGGTGTCGTACTCAGCGAGTTTCAGGTTAATAATTACCGCAACAATTACAGCACTGAATTCAGGAGTGGCGACAAAGTAACGTTACTGAGCCTGAGTGACGGAGGGTCGGTAAATGCACTGCCCTCGGTAATTGCAGGCGTTTATAAACCGAAATATTACTCAAATGTTTTTAATTATATCAACTTCATTAATACCGAAACATATGCAAAACTGTATAACTTTACCGGTGTTCAGTCAGAATCAATGCCACAAAGCCTTAATGATGCATTAAAATCAGAAAGTGAAGATGATATTTTCGGACTTGCAGATGCCTCATTCGATTCAATTGCAACGTCATCACTTGTAAAGCAGGAGCTGACAGGATACACACTTATCGCCGTACAACTAAATAACGCCTCTGACGCAAAAGCCTTTGTAAACGATCTTTCCAAATCGGGGTTCGCCATTAAAACTGCCGACTGGAAAGAAGCATCCGGATTTTTTGCCTATATTGCTGATACAATCCGGGCTGTAATTTACAGCGCGACATTCCTGATTTTTCTTATTGTAGTATTTATACTCATGAACACGATGATCATTAATGTACTTGAACGTACCGGTGAAATAGGAACACTGAGAGCAATTGGCGGGGAAAAATCGTTTATCATGTCAATTTTTCTGGCAGAATCATTTATTCTGAATGGAATAGCTGCGGTTGCGGGAGCAATTATCAGTTTTGTTTTGATACTGCTTTTCAGAACCGGAATAATGCTTCCTGATATTATGCAGCAATACCTGACCGGTGGTGCAGTAATGCCGCTGCTTCTTTCGCCTCAGCCGTTTATTGAAGCGTTGGCAGTAATTCTTGTAGTATCAACAATTGCGACAATCTATCCAATAAAAGTCGCAACAGCGATTACTCCATTAAAGGCAATGTCCGCAAAATAAGGAAACCATTATGCCATTCTATTTGTCAATTGCATTTAAAAATATATTCAGAGATCCGCGCCGTAGCATTACGCTTGGTATCAACTATTTCTTTATATCGATCCTGCTGCTTCTTGTTTTTTCAATTACGCAGGGAGTAAAGAAAAATATTACCCGGAACGTTCTTACATCTACTGCAGGTCACATTACAGTTTCAGGTGAGTATATTGTCAATGGACGAACGTATCAGGGTATCCAGGATTATCCGGCTATAAACAGTATTGTCAGAGATGCATTCAACGGGACATCAGTGATCACACGATACGCTTTGAGTTCTGCCGTTTATTACAAGGGTATTTCAAAACGACTCCCATTTACAGGAATCGATGTGTCATCGGACAATGGTTATAAAAACCAGATCATGGTAAACGATACCGGATGGAATGATTTTGTCCGTAACCCTAACGCGGTACTTATACCTTTGTCAATTGCAGAATACTTCGGATTATCGGTAAATGATGAATTGCTTATTTCAACCAGAAGCCGTCTCGGGGCGTTTAACACTGGTACAATTAAAGTCGCTGGAATATTTACAAGTGGTAATTATTTTATTAAAGACCTTGTAATCAGTCATTTTGATTTTCTTCAGAAGCTTGACCTCGCAGATCTTTCAACTGCATCAAGAATGTTCATTTACTTTGATAAACCTTTAGATATTGATACAAAACGTGACACACTTCTTGATAAGCTTAACAAAACAGGTTTTATCGCAAATAAGCCAGCTAATAATACTGATGCACTCAATGCAGTATCTGCGGCATCACCACGATATAAAGTGCAGCCCGGAGATGTCAACCAGAAGCGGTTAACACTTTCCACAGCCGATGAAGTCACCGGGATTGTATCACAAGTTACCGGAGCAATTAACGGACTTGGTATTTTTGTTGCCGCTATCATGTTGTTTATTATTTCTGTATCAATATTTATCAATATGCGTATGACTATAAACGATCGCATGCTTGAAATTGGAACACTACGCGCAATCGGATGTGAACAGAATTCAATTGTCAAACTTTTCATAGCTGAAAATGTACTGCTCAGCCTTCTCTTCATTGGTGCCGGAATCGCTGGCGGACTGATTATTATGACACTCGGCAGCGCGATTGTCACACTGCCATCAAATGGAACAATCGGATTATTTCTGAATCAGGGACATCCGGTATTTGAACCAACAATTTTGCATATAGTATTCATACCCGTTGTACTTATATTCTTTACAACATTGTTTTCATATTTTCCTGCACGTTATGGCGGCAGAATACAGGTAGTTACTGCACTTAATAAAACA
>CAYMGX010000119.1:0-13106 GCA_964390065.1 uncultured Fibrobacter sp.
CTTGCATCACTGTATGCTACATCATGTAAAACACAAAATACCAACCAGCCTCTGTTTTTTGCCATGGGTGATGGTAATCATTCACTGGCAACTGCAAAAGCACATTGGGAAACAACAAAAAAGGCTTTACGTGATGCAGGAGCAACCGATGATGTCATCATGGCACACCCGGCACGTTTTGCGCTTGCCGAAATTGTCAATATACATTCACCCGGTTTACGGTTTGAACCTATTCATCGTGCAATTTTCAGCGATTCAATAAAAGACATGGCTGATTATGTAAAGAAACATGATCTTGTCAAAAGTGCATCTTCAATTGATGAATCATCATTAAAAACTCTTTTACAGTCACAGGATGGTCAGTCGAAAGCCGGCATCTGGGATGGAGATTCTTATTTTGTCCTCGAATTTACTGATCCATCAGCAAAATTGCCACCAGCATACATCGATGAAATTTTTGCATCCTACAATGCTGAATACCCGTCAAAGAGTAAAATAGATTTTATTCACGGCTGGGATGATACAAAGAAACTAAGCCAGGAAAATGCATTAGGCTGTTTTGTTCCGGTTATCGCCCGCGAGCGTCTCTTCCAATGGGTTGGAAAAAACGGACCACTTCCGCGTAAAGCGTTTAGTATGGGTGATGCCGAAGAGAAGAAGTATTATATGGAATGCCGGAAGATCAGGTAGGAAGTGACGAGTGACAGGTGACGAGTGACAGAGAGAAGAAGGTTGAGGTTGAGGTTAAGGTTTTGCGCTGTTGTAGTCGCTATCGAAATAAAATAATGAGGGATTCTATTACGATAAAAACAGTAAAGAAATCTTTATCGTTTTTATCGTTAACCGTTTCAGGGCCTGGAACACAGAATAAATAAAAAGCTGGAGCTGTTGCTAACATTTATTACCACCTGCCAAGCTAAACCATTTTTAGCGGCTATTGACATTCCCGATATTTCTTATGTCAATCAAGCTTAAAGTTCTGACCCAGATAGATTTTCCGTGCCTCTTCATTTTCTGCCAGTTCTTTTGCCGTTCCTGATATAAGTATTTTTCCGTTTGCCATTATGTACGCACGATCTGTAATGCGAAGTGTTTCCCTGACATTATGATCGGTAATCAGCACACCATAACCTTTATTTTTAAGCTCTGCAACAATACTCTGAATATCTTCTACGGCGATAGGATCAACCCCGGCAAAAGGTTCATCAAGGAGAATAAAATCAGGATTAATGGCAAGCGTACGCGCAATTTCAACGCGTCTGCGTTCACCGCCACTTAACATATAGCCATAACTTTTCTCAAGTTTTTCAACATGAAGTTCCTCAAGCAGCTGATGCATCCGTTGTTTTCGTTCTTTTGCACTCATCGGCTGACGTTCGAGTACAAACATCACGTTCTCTGCAACTGTCAACTTTTTAAATATGGATGCTTCCTGTGGCAAATAGCCGATTCCCATTCTTGCACGTTTATACATCGGTTTACCGGATATATTTTTATTGTCCAGATAGATCTTTCCCTTATTTGGACTTACCATTCCGACTATCATATAAAATGTTGTTGTCTTACCGGCACCATTGGGCCCAAGCAACCCGACAATCTCCCCCTGATTTACAACAATCGATGCGCCATTGACAACTGTTCTCTTGTTGTAAATTTTAAGCAGCGAATCAGTACGGATTTCTCTTGGTTTTTTTCCTGTACCACTAAAAATATGTTTCGGTGATGATACAAGATGCATGGATCCCTCATGTGCAGCAACAGACGACACATCACTCCGGCTATTTGATACCGGATCAGGTATCGCTTCCGTTTGCACGGCAGATTCAGGATTACCAGTAATTGTTTCTAAGACCGAGCCGCTTTCATCCTGCATATCGTTTTCAGTCAGAAGCGTTGTCTCTGTCAGCTCAGAACCTATCTCTTCTGAATCAGATTCTCTTTTGTCAGCATTTTCACTCATAATTATTATAAATCTCTCGGGAAATAAATTCCTCGTGAACTTCCTGCAAGCGACAGACGTGATGCACGACCTTTTTTAAAGGTTACTGTTATGCTATCACCACTTGCCTCATTTATTCCTTTTGATTTCTGTTCGGTAATAAAATATTTACTTTTTGCATTACCCCAGATTTTCACCTTGTCCGCTTCACCTTTTTCCGTAAAGGCCATCAGCATTTTTTTACCGCTTGCTTCATTAACACTTGCCCTGTCTTTTGACTCATAATATTTACTATTTGCTTTTCCGAAAATCCACAATGAGTCAAGATTACCACTGTCAGATACAGTCATCAACAGGCTATCTCCCCAGACATTTGTATATAACGAATCTTTTGTATTGGCGATTGTATCAACATAGCTACCAACAGCACGCCCCATGACCGTTGCACTCTTCAGCTGACTTTTTCCAAAGAAAAGATCTATAGAGTCGCCTTTTATATTACTTATTTCGTAAATCACAAACGGGTCAAGACGCAGCTGCGCATAATCATTTTTTGTATAGTACTTTGCTGCTTTACAAGTTGAAAACAGTTTTCCTTTTATTATTTTTACACTATCAACAACATTTGCACAGCGAATAGAATCGATATACCACATCCGCTCAGCACTGATATAAAGTGTTTCAGCTGAAGCCGTATCGTAGCGGACAAGTTTTGGTTTACCGGTCAGCTGGAAATATTTCGTCTGGATATTATACTCTGCATCTGATCCGGTAATTTTGGTACGTTCCAGTGTATCAATAAAAACAAAACGACCATTTGCAATAAGTAAATTATTGTTTTTGCCATAACTCATCTGATCGCAGGTAACCGTTTGTGCACCACGATATACTCTTACATTGTTTTTGAAATTAACCTTACCTTGATTACGCCACCAGGTAGCTTCGTCCGATTTGATTTTTATATCATCGTAGACAAATACGACATTGCCTTTCAGGTAACTTATAAATTCATCATTCTCGTACACGTTCTCATTACTATTTGCAGATTCAAGAATCAGTGATGGTGATTTTTTTTCAACACTACTCTTTTTTTTTGTCTCTTCTCCAAATGCAGACATTACAAAAAGAAGTGTTAGCACGATTATAATAATAACAGAACTGTACTTATCGTTTTTATTAAGCATTTAAAAAAAACTTTCCTCATTTGATTCAACGCGCCGTTTGAAATCCGGGAATATACCCTTTACATCAGATTTAAATGAAAATCTTGAAAAATCCTCAACAGCCGTCAAACCTTTCCCACGTAGTATATCACCCTTTTTGGTCTTTATCTGTACATAAGTATCGGATTCGACCCTCTGCTCCTTTTTCTTCCACCATATTTTCTGAGAACGAACAGCCATACTGTCTTTTGTCAATATCAGAACATCTCCCCACACAGTAAAGTTATCCATAGCCGGTGATGTAATCCCGCTGTCGGAAAACACTTTTGTTCTTATAGTACCAACGGAGTCGTACAGTGTCAACGTTACCGGTGCCACAAGTATATTACCCGTATCAGTAAGCGGTTTACGCATATACTGAGACTCAAGCTTCCACTGTATATACTGTTTATTATAAAAATACAACGTAGAGCTGCTCATCTCCTGATATGGAGTAGAGATAGTATCTGATGCCACCGGCAGGGCATCTTTTTTCGGGGTGCATCCGGTTATTAGTATAATTGCAATGAAAAGTACTGATATTTTTTTTATCATGGTTTCTCTGTTTTTAAAAAGACAGCCTCACCCCCCAACCCCCTCTCCGCACAACGTAGAGGGGGAGTTGAAGAATTTTCTGTCCACCAGGAGGACATTTTTACTCCCCCTCTACATTTATGGAGAGGGGGCCGGGGGGTGAGGCTGATGCTTCCACCGCCGGTGCATCCAGACCCATTGTGACGGATACCTCTTTAATGTGTCACAAATAAGGTCATTAGCCATTCCAACATTTTCAATCAGATCTTTTTCAAAATCTCCTGTATTGTTAAACTCGATACGTTTACTTAAAAATATGTGATGTTTATACTTACTTACCCGCGCTGTTGTGACAACAAACGCAGGCACGCCCATTTTCATTGCCATCTTGACAGGACCGGACGGCGTTGATGCAATCTTTCCTAAAAATGGCGCGTAGACACTTTCAACTTTTGTATCCTGATCGATTAGGACACCGAACACTTTACCGTCCTGGAGTTTACGCATGATAGCACGGGGACTTTCCGTTCTATTCATGTATTCAATGTTATCACCACTTCGGTTTTTGCGCAGCAACCGCTCAATACGTTCATCAAAACTTTTACGTCCGATTGCAAATGTTCTGTATTTTCTTAGGGCAAAATAGTGCAACAACATTTCAAAACAACCGATATGCGCAGTAATTGCAATAATACCTTTTCCGCTATTGTACGCAGCATCTATTTCTTCAAAGGAATCAGTACTGATTACATTGTCAAGCTCGCTCATTGTCCGGTTCGCAATCCATACACTGTCAAAAAGATTTTTGCCAAGATTTACATATACATCACGTGCCACTTTGTAAATGCGTTTTTGATCCCATTCAGCACCATAGACCATTTGTAAATGTCTGATCGTACGGCGTTTTTCCTCGTTGGGAAAGATAAACGCAAATGCCCCGAGATTTCCAAAGAACCACAAGCCTGCTTTACGTGGCACTGTCTGTGCAATTTTATAACCACAGACAGCAACGATATAAACAAGTGTATTTTTAAGCCGCTTAAAAGAACTCACTACAAATGTACTCCCTGACCTGTTCTGAAATCAGGTACGATTGATCTGAAGACCAATATTGATATCGTCAATGTCGGTTACTTCCATATCGGTACTTACAACAGTTTCCCATGCAATTTCAGTAGCAAGGGTCTCTGAACAGACATACTCTTTAAATTGCATAACTGCAGTTTTTATTTCGTCAGGCGCTGAGCATCGTACTGCGATTCTATCAGTAACATTAAAATCCGATGTCTTACGCATATTTTGAACACGGTTGACAAATTCACGTGCCATACCTTCAGCCTTAAGTTCCGGTGTAATCGTTGTGTCAAGTGCAACAGTCAGTTCCCCTTCAGTTTCCACCTCAATGCCTTCAAGCTTTGTCCTGCGTATTTCGATATCATCAAAGGAGATCGCCTTACCTTCAATTTCGATCGTTTTCCCGCTTTCAAGTTCACGGATTTGTTCACTTGTAAATTTCTCAATTTGCAAAGCAACATCTTTCATCTTCGGACCGAATGCTTTTCCAAGCCGCTTGAAATTCGCTTTTGCACCAATAGAAACGACATCATCCTCTTTCGTGATAAATCTGATACTCTTTACATTCAGCTCACTGCGAATCAGACTCTCCATATCTTTGAGTAAATTGAGTTTCTCAGTATCACGAACAATAACCGTAAATTCCCGTAATGGTTGACGTGTCTTGATTATAAATCTGCTTCTTAGAGCACGACCCATCGTTACCGACTGACGAATCAGAGCCATCTTGGTTTCAAGATCAGGCAAGCTTCTTTCCAGGTGTGCAACTGGGAACGCATTCAGATGAACGCTCACAGGTGCTCCATCCAGCTTGTCAACCACAAGATTTCTGTATATCGCTTCTGTCAGATACGGCAGAAATGGTGCCATCACCTTGGAAAACTCTACCAGGACAAAATACAGCGTGCTGTAGGCACAATCCTTATCGCCATCGTTTTCACTCTTCCAGAACCTGCGACGGTTATTACGGATGTACCAATTTGTCAGATTATCAATGAAATCTACCAGAATTGGTACTACCTTGTACAAGTTATACTGTTCCATCTCTTCAGAAACCAATGCTACCGTATGATTCAACAGCGAGATAATCCACTTATCAATTTCTGTTCCATCTTTTGGAGGTTCTGCACTTTTGGGTTTCCACCCGTCAACGTTACTGTACGTAACAAAGAACGAGTAGGCATTCCAGAACGGCAGCAACACTGCTCTTGACATCTCAAGAACACCCTTTTCAGAAAACCGTAAATCCTCAGCCTTAACAGCTGGAGAATTTACAAGAAATAACCTGAGTGCATCAGCACCAAGCTTATCGATGATTTCATCAACAGGTACATAATTTTTAAGGCGTTTCGAGAGCTTTTTACCATCTTCTGCAAGAATGATTCCGTTTACAATTACATTTTTAAACGCCGGTTTTTTAAACAGTGCTGCAGAGAGTACGGTTAATGTATAGAACCATCCTCTTGTTTGGTCAAGACCCTCAGCGATAAAATCTGCCGGAAAATTATCCTCAAAACGTTTACGATGTTCAAACGGATAATGCAATTGAGCATACGGCATGGATCCCGATTCAAACCAGCAGTCAAGCACCTCCGGGGTACGCTGCATGATGTTGCCGCATTTTGGACAACAGATATTCAATTCATCAACGATGTGACGGTGCAGATCAACAGGACTTATCTGAATGGACTGAAGTTTTTCTGCCCAGGATGTATCCACGTTAAATGCCTTAAAACGCTCGTGACTCTCGGTCTTTATTTTATGTTCGACATTTTTTGCAGTATCTGCATGACATTGACAACCAGCATCAGCATTACCATTACCTGCAAGTTTGTGCAGTTCAGAAACACTACCAACACACTCTTTATGACCACATTCACATGACCAGATTGGAATCGGTGTACCCCAGTAACGGTTACGCGATATATTCCAGTCAGGCGCACTTTCGAGCCCTTTGCCGAATCTGCCGTTTTGTAAATGTGACGGTACCCAGTGGATCTGCTGATTATTATCAAGCATATTCTGACGCAACGGGTCAATTTTCATAAACCATGTTGTAATCGCTTTGTAAATAAGCGCTGTATCACAACGATAACAGAACGGATACCTGTGAAGCACCGTTGTCTTATGAATCAAACGACCGCGTGATTTTATATCACGGGTAATTTCATCATCGGCTTCATATACACGGCGACCTTTCCACTCAGGAACTTCATCGGTGAATTTCCCCTCATCGTCAACAGGACAAACTATCGGAAGTCCAAGCTTCTGCCCGACAGCGAAGTCATCCTCACCAAATGCTGGAGCGATATGTACAATACCGGTACCATCTTCAGTCGATACGAAATCTGCACTAGTTACTTTGAAAAAGCGCTCATCTTTTCCAGCGAAATAATTAAACATTGGTACATAGGATGTCCCGACCAGTTCCCTTCCTGTAAATTCGGAAATAACACTGTACTGTGACGAATCCTTGTAGTAGGCAGATAAACGATCCTTTGCAAGAATGAATTTATTCTCACCATCCTGAATCTTTACATACTGGATATCGCCACCCATTGCAAGTGCAACATTTGATGGCAGTGTCCAGGGTGTTGTTGTCCAGACCAGAATCTTCGTAGATGGATCATTTACAAGGGGAAACGTTACCGTTATTGATGGCCCGCAGACATCTTTGTAGCCTTCATTGACTTCGAAGTTTGATAGCGGCGTTGCACAGCGCGGACAATACGGCTGAACACGAAACCCCTGATAAATAAGCTCTTTTTCCCAGATCTGTTTAAATACCCACCAGATACTTTCCATATAGGGAGCATCCATGGTACGGTACTGATTGACAAAATCAACCCAGCGTCCCATTCTGTTAACAATCTTTTCCCACTGACCTGTATAACGCAACACAATCGAGCGGCAGGCTTCATTAAAAAGATAGATACCAAGTTTTTCAATATCACGTTTACCAGACACCTTGAACTCTTTTTCCATCTCATTTTCAACCGGAAGTCCGTGGCAATCCCAGCCGAAACGGCGATCAACATACTTGCCCTGCATGGTCCAGTAACGGGGAATGATATCCTTTATTGTTCCCGCAAGCAGATGACCATAATGAGGCAACCCGGTTGCAAACGGAGGGCCATCATAGAAAACAAATGCTCCATTATCTTTTGTCGCATCAAGTGATGCGCTGAATATTTTGTTCTCTTTCCAGAATGCAAGTATTTCCTCTTCAACAGTCGGAAAACGCACCTGGCTGCTTACTGGTTTAAATATTTCTTTACTCATAATGCCTGTATTACTTTTTCGATAAGTTTAACTAATACCGGTTCTGCCTTGTTTGCAATTGCAATTATTTTCTGTAAATCAGCTGGTTCAAGGGCATCCGGCAGACATGCATCAGTAACGACGGACAAGCCAAGAACCTTCAGTCCAGCATGAACTGCAGCGATAACTTCAGGAACGGTACTCATACCGATGACATCTGCACCAAGTGTCTTGAGCATTCGATATTCAGCCCTTGTTTCCATTGCAGGACCGCACATTGACGCATACACTCCGTTTTCAACACGAATCTTATTGTCAACAGCAACTTTATTTACAAGTTCAACAATTGACTTTGTATATGGTTCAGACATATCCGGAAAACGTGGCCCGATACGATTGTCATTTGGTCCAATAAGCGGACTGTCGGAGAGCAAGTTGATATGATCATTAATCACCATGATCGTTCCCGGCTTGAAAAGCGGATTGATACCACCGCATGCATTTGACACAATAAGCGTATGCACATTCATGAATTTCATCACACGTACCGGGAAAACAATCTGCTGCATGCTGTAACCTTCATAGTAATGAAAACGTCCCTGCATTGCCATTACTTTTTTTCCGGCAAGCGTACCGAAAATCAATTTACCCGCATGCGCTTCAACCGTTGACACAGGAAAATGAGGAATATTCTCATAGTCAATAACGGTATCTTTCTCAATATGATCTGCAAGCCGTCCAAGGCCTGTACCGAGAATAATGCCATATTCAGGCTGTGTTTTTATTTTGCTCTGAATATACTCTTTTGCTTCCTGAATCATCTCAAAGGTTGTTTTCATTGAGTAAATCCTTCGTATTTATATTTTTGTTATTTGTTTTCAATACCAGACCTCTCCCCCCCGGCCCCCCTCTCCCATAAGAGAGGGGGGAGAAGAACATGAAGCTCACAGAGTGAGTTTTGTTTCTACTCCCCCTCGCTCTTCGGGAGAGGGGGCTGGGGGGAGAGGTCTCATCTTCGCAACGACCTCATCCTTACTGAGCAATGCAATAGCTACAGCTTTTTTTTTAGAATGTCCACCCTTAATTATCTCAATCGATGACTTCGGTACCCTGAGGACATCACTGAGCAGTTTTACAAGATGATCATTGGCCTTATTGTCAACTGGTGCCGATGTAACCGAGATATCAAACACAAAATCATCCGCAAGCATCACACTATTACGCTTTGCTTTCGGTTTCAGACGTACATCAAAGGTACACGCCACGCTTAGACATCCAGTGATGTAAGATTCGGCTGAGGAGGCACCTCTGCCAGCGTTTCATCGTCTGTAATTTCCATTGACTGATCATTCAGAAAATCATTATTCTGTTTAAGATCACCACTGATTACCTCAAGTAAATTGAGTTGTGTAATTAACATTGCGCGAAACCGTGCGAGAAAACTGTCACGCTGATTACGCAATGTAACAATATCAGCTTCATAATTATGGGCCCTGGTACGCGCTTCATCTTCATAGCGATCGGCACGAACCATTGCATCCTTAATAATCAGTTCCGCCTCTTTCTGTGCATTAACCCGTGCTTCATCAGTAGCCTTCTGGGCAGAAATAAGCGTTTCATTCAACACCCGCTCAATCTTTACATATTGCTCAAGCTTGGATTCCAGAATCTTTACTTCTGTACTCAACTCGTTATTCTGAAGAATCGTTTTTTCATATTCTTCAGCGACAAGTTTCAGGAATGTACTGACTGCATCCGGATCACAACCCCAGAATACCCGTTTGAAAGGTGTTTTTCTTATGTCAAGAGGAGATATACGCATTTTACAAACCGCTCCTGTGCAGTATTTTTATATTATATATTTTTTTAACAGTTCAAGCAGAAAGAGCAAAATCAACGGTGAAAAATCAATTCCGATTCTGTCAGTTGGTAGCAATTTTCGAATAGGCGCAAGTAATGGTTCTGTCACGCTGTAAACAAAGGTAACAATCGGATGACGAGACTGGAACTGTACCCAGGATAAAATTACTCGTACTACAAGAATCAGCTCGTACAACCTGAATGCCAGATCGATTACGTCACGCATTATAATTCCGTTCTCCTAAAAGTAAAGAACCTACTCTTACCATCGTAGAGCCTTCTGCAATCGCCCATTCAAAATCGCCACTCATTCCCATACTCAGTTCCGCATGAGGCAGCAGATCGCAGCACTGCTCAGAGAGAGTACGAAGAAGCGAAAACGCCCCCCTCACCCTGGACTCATCATTACTGATCGGCCCGATAGTCATAAATCCTTTAAGTTGAAGTACGCCACCAGCGATTACCCGCTCACAAAGCTGTCTGCACTCCTGCGGTGCACACCCTGACTTCGACTCTTCACCGGAGGTATTTACCTCGATAAGAACATTGATTTTTTTTCCCGGTGTGATCAGATCTTCAATACGCTTCACAAGCTTCTCACGATCTATCGACTGGATACACTGTGCATACTCAAGCACCGGCCCGACTTTATTTGTCTGAAGATGCCCGATCATGTGAAGATGAAAATCACCTCTCAAATGAGGCATTTTTTGTAAAATCTCCTGAACACGATTTTCGCCAATCGTTTTCACCCCAAGATTAATAAGCGCCTGAACAGTTTGAAAATCATGGGTTTTGGTTACCGCAACCAGTTCAACCGATCGGGGATCCCGCCCTGACCGTCGGCAGGCATCACCCATTCGCGCTTGTATATTTTCGAGACGAGTTTTAAGACCGGTATTCATCCTGATTTCCGGGAATTCTCCTGTGATTCTGAACGTTCACTTATACTATTGTATAAATATAATAAAAGGTTTGCTGAAGTGGGGAGAGAGGTTTCTGGACTTGAATTGTAATTCACGATCCGTGATTCGGGGTGGGGGTAAAACAATGTAGTTAATTTAGTGTTTACAAGGTAGCAGTGTACTTATGCGTTCGCCCCCACCCTGGCTCAAAGCTGCCGGACCTCCCCCGCAGAAGGGAGGTAATTGTTTTAAAATCAAAAAGATACCACTCTCCTCCGGCGGAGGTCAATTAACAACTCCTGTCACACAATCTCCTCAAGGAACTGCACCGACCGAAGTTCGCTGGTGATTTCTATATGTGATTTACAAAACGACACTAAAAGTTTCGTGATCCGCAAATATTCATGAGCATCAAATGGATTTTCTCCACAGGCTAATCCCCGAATCATCCCAACTCTGCAGCTGCCAACAAAATATTCCGGACTGAGAATACCCCTATTACAGGATCTGCATATGAGGCCACCCTGTTCAATCAGTAAATAACCGCCATACTCCTCAATATCCGCTGCACTGCCGCAGGTGACACATCGATCAAGTGTCAGACTAAAACCCATCAGATGAGTAAAGCCCCTAACAAAATTCCATACAGCAGCAAATACTGCATTTCTCATTTTTGATTCGTCAAGCTTCGTAAAACATTGTACCAGCAGGTCGTACAACTCAGGATGCGCATTTGTGTCGTGGATTGATTTTTGTAACAGTTCAAGAACAAGATCCCGCAGTGCAGTTTTTTCAAGATCGGACCGTATAGATTGATAAAAAGCGACAATCTGCGTTTCTGCAAGCGTCTGCATTGTTCTGTTAGGATGCACGTACACAAGCGTATCGATTATCTGCCCCCGCTCAATCGGAGTATTCAGCTGCCGTGAACGTTTAATTCCTTTTGCCGCAGCACTGATCATCCCATGTTCTTTTGTAAACAATTTTACAATAACACTCGTTTCGCGCCATGGTAGTACCGACACAACAATTGCAGAGGTTTTATCAATACTCATCAGTATGATCCGTACACACTATTTGTCAACAAACTTATAAATCATCTCGTTCTTTTTTGCCATTCCGAGACGCTCTCTGGCAATTTTTTCGATATAAGTAGTATCATTATGTAAACGCCTTATTTCAGTCTTTAACGAATCAATCACCTGATGTGACCTGAAAATCTGCTCCTCTTGTGCCTTGTACCGCTGATGATTCTTATACAGTGATATAAATCCCTGTTTCCCGGTAAACATAAAAACAAGTACTGCTGACATCACAAAGCCTATTGACAATGCGGCTATCTTTTTTTTTCGCATATATTAATTTCTGACAAATAGTTGCCCGCTAATTTGATTAATCATCCCTTTTAATTCAAGATTCAGTAATATACAAAGAAGTTCTCCTATTGCACATCCTGTTTTTTCACTAATTATATCCGTACCCATCGGATCGGTACCAATCTGATTATAGACCTTTTCCTCTTCAGCAGACAACACCATTTTTTCCGGTTGTAACTCTTTATATTGTTCCCTCAAATTCAACTGGTTAGACGTTATCATCTGCAGGCTTTGTGCAATCTCACGACCGCTGCGTGCGGGAATTGCGCCATCCCTGATCAAATTGAATGTGCCCGTACTCACCGGCGAATTAATCGGCCCCGGCACTGCATATACATCCCGTCCCTGCGCAAGTGCATACTGTGCAGTTATTAACGATCCGCTTTTTAAACCAGCTTCAACAACCACAACGCCACTGCTCAATCCACTAATTATTCTGTTACGTCTTGGGAAATTAAAACTATCAGGGTAAACTCCCATTGGAAATTCCGATACCAGAAGCCCCGTTTCACATATCTGCTTCGCCAGTTTCTCATTTTGTTTCGGGTAGATATAATCAATACCGCACCCCAGCACAGCAATCGTACACCCTTCGGAAGAAAGCGTGGTTTCATGTGCCACTGTGTCAATTCCACGGGCGAGCCCGCTCACGATGGTTAACCCACATTCAGCCAGCTCTTTAGTTATCTGAACCGTTGATGTCCTGCCGTATGTTGTAGGATTACGTGTTCCAACAATTCCAACAGCATGATTTTTAAAAGCGCTTCTGTTTCCCTTGATATAAAGAACAGGTGGAGGTGCATAGATCACCCTTAAATACTGAGGATAATCACTATCCTGTATAGTCATTATTTCAACACCATGCTCATGTGCTTTCTGAAGCTGTTTGTCTGCATACACAAAAAGTTCATCATTGAATAATGCTGCGACACAACTTGATGGAAGCAGGTTCAGC
>CAYMGX010000120.1:0-6303 GCA_964390065.1 uncultured Fibrobacter sp.
TATATTAACTTTTATATTGATCTCTGGTATGGGATGATTGTCGCACAGGATTGGGCGCAGCAGAATGGTGCCATTCCCGAACGCGGATATATAAAAACCACCATTGAGCAGCGATATCAGCCGAAACTATACAAATAACAATTGTGAATTATTAACATACGAATTGACTTTATGGAAACAAATGAAATTACTCTTGAACAGTTGAGGTCAGAGTTTGAAGCTGATCCTCAAAATCTTAATAAGGCTATTCAGCTTGCGCAGCTTTATTGTGATCTTGGCTGGTATAATGAAGCAATTGATTTTTTCAGGGAACTGGCCGAAAAAAATCCTGACAGTTATCTGCTTATTCTTGAATATGGTAATACCTATTATAAAAAGAAAGATTTCAAGGGTGCGATTGAGCAGTTTACACGTTTGACAGAACTGCGTAACGACCGTATTGAGGGGTGGAATAATCTCGGTATCGTTCAGCTGCAGACTGGAGATCTTGAGGCCGCAAGGGAATCAATCAATAAAGTTCTGGATCTTGAACCCGATAATGCTGGCGCACTTATAAACATGGGGAATTATTTTTATAGTAAAGGTGAGTTTGATACAGCAATTACCTATTTTGAACGTGCTGTGGAATCACGCATGGACTTTCCTGATGCATGGTTTAATCTTGGGAATGCCCTTTTGTCTGTCAATGAATACGAACGGGCCAGGTTTGCATTTGAAAAGGCACTCAAGTACAATCCGGAGTTTGCATCAGCGATGAAAAATATCGGCTATATATCTGAAAAAACCGGGGAACTTGATAGTGCGGAGAGTTGGTACAGCCAGGCTATTCTTATCAATAAAGCAGATCCGGCACTCCGGATTAATCTGGGTAATGTTTATCTGCAGCAGAAAAAGTTTGATGACGCACGGAGGTGTTATTTAAAGGCGGTGCGACTTGCTCCAAATGAAACCGGCGGGTGGATGGGACTTCGTCACTTGTCAATCGTTAAGGGTGATCTGACAACCTTTATGAGAGCAACCCTTGCAATTCTTCCGCGTCTCAGCGATCAGGCACTTGCTCAAAGTATAGAGATCTTTTATGAACTGAATCAGTTGTCCAAAGCGGACGATCTTCTGATGCAGGCTGACAGACTGGGCCGCAGTGGTAACGAACTTGATCTTCAGAGGTTATTGATCTATCACCGCAAAGGTATTCATCAGGGAAAAGTTGCACAGATTCTAAAGAATCTGACATCACTGGAGCAAAAGAGTGAATCAATCAAGAAGGGACTTGCACGTTTTTTTCTTGAGAGTGGTGATTTTGATCAGGCAATTCACTATATTAATCAGGTATCCGGGCTTGATAGTGCCGGATTTGGCATATTGTGGCGCGCGTTACTGGCCAGAAAAGAGACTGAAAAAGCAAATGAGTCGATCCAGAATTATATTAAGGATAATCCTGATTCGTTTGACTGCTGGTTTATGCTTGCGCGTATAGAAGCGGAGAAGGGCAATAATCTGCGTGCTGAAAAATTTCTGGTACGGGCACTTGAGAACGGATTTACAAATCTTGAAGAGTTGAATACTGTACCGGAACTGAAGAAAATATTTGAATCGCTGGCCTCCAGAGACAATCTGGTGGAGGGGTGAGTACTGGTATTGTTGACTTGCGTTTGAACTGAAGTACTTTTTGAACAATAGCTGCACAGACTGTAATAGACTTGATTGATGTGCAGTCTGATAATAGACGATAAGGGCGAGTAAATAATCGTCTCTTATTGATGTGTGAGGGTAAATTAGTATTTGCCTCTTTCTGAAAGGTGGTTACAATATGAGAAGAGTTGAACGGATACCGGAGTCGGTGTTTAATCCGGAAAGCAGCAGCATTGATACCAACCGTTTTTACTCTATTTTACTTGATGCGAAGGCTGCAACAGTTTCTGAGAATATGTGCGATATTACCGAGAAACTGTTGCACGGCGAAAAGGAAAATGCAAAAGGTGCACTTGAACAGTTATGGAATCTCAAGAAAAATCTTTTCTCTCAGTCGTCGGGAACACTTGATATGGTGATCAGTTTCTATCAGGATAAGATTAATATCCTCCGTAATAAAGAGGAACACATAAAAAAAATCAGTAAAGATTCGCGCAATCTGCTTGAGGAGAAACGGCGTCGTGATGAAGAGATTGCATCGGTAAAACAGCAGATTGAGGAGTGCTCGAAAGAAATTCAGGAACTGACAGTCAAGCTTAATAAGCTTCAGGTTAAGGAGCAGGAACTGGTTCTTATTGAGGAGCAGCTTAAGAAAGAGTTACATACAAACGAGAATGAAATTGTCAACGGATTGTATGAAATTATTCTTTCTCAGCAGGAACGTGAAATGGAACTGCGTAAGTTTCGGGAACAGGATCCATCTCTGCCGGTGAGTGAAACACCGATACCAAAACTTACCTATGATCTTAATGAGGAAGATTCGTACAGTGAAGAGAATCCGGATGCTGCTGCTGATGCTGCTGATGATCGTCAGAGTAGTGCCGTCTCAATTGATATGGTAAAACAAAATGATCCGGTTGTACCGGAGGAGCTGATTACAACGGCTGACATTCAGGAACCGGAACCATCACTGGGTATTGTTTCACAGACAGAAACACTTGAACAGGTGCAGGCAGAGCAGGTGCCTCAGGTTGAGAGTGTTGATTTTATGCCGCAGCAGGATCAGCTGGATATACCAGTGTTTCCTAAATCAGTGGTTAAAACCACCAATGGGCGCGTCATAGGGGAATATTTCTATGATGCCCGTGTTTACAAAAACGAACGTCATTACATTTTTAATAGTAAATTTTTTGCAGAACGGTTAAGTGGTGATATCAAATTTTTACGTCAGAAATTCGATCAGGCGGTTTACTCTGAGGTAATGCAGATGATCAATCAGGCGTATAAAAGAGTCACCGAGAATAAAATGTTTCATTTTGAAATTTCAACAAATGAAATTCTTAACGACAGGAATCTTAAGACACTCTGGCAGAGTGCAAAACTGCGTAATATTGATGAGGTCGATAAGTTCTGTTTAAGGTTGAAAGCAAAAATTGACGCACTTGGGAATAATTACAAAGCAATGCTTCAGGAACAGATGAAACGGTGTATAGGCCAATAATTTTTGTAAAATATTGCATCATTGCTCTATTTATGGTTTTTCAGGTTGAAGCCGATTCACTGGCAGCAGTAAAAAAAGTCAGGGAACCGGTAAACCGCAATGATAAAAAAGTTGCGTCACGTGATGAATCACTTGCCGTTGAAGAGCTTCTGAAAGATCTTGAAATCACAATAGATGATTCTACAAAAGACACGGAACCGGTCAAAAAAAAATCTTTACTAAAAAACAAGTCTTCGGTTACTAAGAAGTCAAAACAAACCGGAGAAACCTTGCGGATGCCAGCGGGAAAAAAAGATGCTCAAAAAGGTAATTCCGCAGTTTCATTCAAACAGGTTTTTTCAAAAATATGGTTATCCATTCCGGGTACATCATTTATTAAGGCTCATTTCAAAGGCATTCTGTATTCCGGTGCTGTAGTGCTTGTGATTGGTGCCGGAATACTGTTTTTCATCTGGAGGCGTGATGTCGGAAGGTTTCTGACAACCGGGCGACTGGCTATTATGGATAAAATGGTTCAAAAAGCCTGTGACTATATTGAAGAAAATTATGCAAATGATTCTCTCGATATTAAGGAACTGTGTGGTGCGCTGGTCACTGGAGAGGCTTTTCTGCAGGCGTTGTTTTATCAGGAACTTGGTATCTCTGTCGAAAACTTTATCATACAGGTACGGGTCAACCGTGTGAAGCATTATGTTAACAAAGATTCTATGCTTGACAACGATGTCCTTGCCCAGATGTGTGGATTTAACGATCGCAAGACGATGGAGGAACAATTCCATTCTGTAACAGGAGCAACTCTTGACATATTCAGGAAATCCCTTGAAACCCATGAGATTAATATATAATAGTTTCGCAATTATAGTGTTGTGTTGCAATCTGCTGTTTTCGGCACAGGGCAAGGATTGGAAATCGTATTTTCAGGCGGAAACACTTGATGTGTTTCTGAATGGTAAATCTGCGGGTGAACTCATTTCACTTATCGCTCCGGATAGTAATGGAGTTGTAATAAAAAATACAATAAGTACGGCACTTGATGATGGCGGGGGAAATCTGATAAAGGCAGACATTGTTGAGGCACGGTATTATAATGCTGACTATACGCTGAAGCGGGCACTGCAGGAAATGAAAAGTCCGGCAGGCGTTAATCGCTGGGAACTGGTGAGAAATAAGCAGAAAAAGTGGGAGCTGAAAAGTTGGCTTGGTGGTGCTGAATCAAGCAGACTGCTTCCGGAGTTATATGACAAGGCGGGATCATTTTTAGAAATTCATGATGGAATAAAGAATAAGTCTCTGCAAATTAATCAATCCTGGATCGATACTGTTGTTGAGTTGACATCAGGGAATAATATCGTTTCGTCAGTGACCTGTGTTGAAAAAGCATCATCGCAAAATGGTTATATATGGAAATTTATAGAGAAAAATTCTTTTCAGAACGAAAAACAATCATGGCTTGTTGATACGAATGGAAATACTATTCTTCATGAAATCTTCCCTTTTGTTGCAAAACGTAAAGGAAGTAAAGGAAGTAAAGAAACTGAAGAATCTTCTGCGAATATTTTTGAGTCATTCCGGATTGCAGTACCAGGTGTCATTACGCATAATGACAGAATAATTCTAACATTAGATTCATTATACAGACTTGATTCTTCAGTGATTCATTTTTACCAACGCATAAATGATGGCTATGAATTTATCAGGCTTACAGATTCCTGCGCTGCGGGGGGAGCTGTTAAGGCTGATTCGCTGCAACGTTATCTGCAGCCCACTCCAACGCTGCAGTCAGATCATCCTGAAATACGCTCGCTTGCTAAAAAACTTACTCGTAGTAGTAAACCATGTGAGATTATTAAAAACCTTAACAGCTATGTGTTTACAAAAATGGAAAAACGTTATACCGCTACGTTTTCAAGTGCACTTGAATCGCTGCGTTCAGGTTTTGGAGACTGTGGAGAGCATGCGGTTCTTCTCGCTGCACTGCTGCGTGCATCGGGTGTTCCGGCAAGAATTGTAAATGGCGTTGTGTATATGCCCGAAAAGAACGGGTATTATTATCATGTATGGGTAATGGCGCATGATGGTAAACACTGGTTGTTTGCAGACCCTGCTTTTGGACTGTTTCCTGCCGCGTATGACCGGTTACCGTTTGTAATTGATGATGAGGGGGAGAGGCTTTTGGCAATTGCAAAGGTGATTGGTAAAGTCAGTGTAAAGGTTGTGCAATAATGGTTAATGTTAAAACCCACAGTTTTTCAGGTTTTTGAGGTGTAATCTTTTCTTGCGTAGTCGATCACCAAATGCTATTTTAAGGTTCCTGTGTTGATGGGTGTTTGAAGATAGTTTCAAATAAAAATCTCGGAGTGTAGCGCAGCCTGGTAGCGCACTTGGTTCGGGACCAAGGAGTCGGAGGTTCAAATCCTCTCACTCCGATTTTTATTTCTCAATAACGAGTGTAAGTGAAATGAGCAATGATCACCCTTTCGCAAATCCCCATTCCTTTGTCATGCTTTCATCAGATTGTATTCTATCACACCTGAAAAAAATACCATCAGTAATTATTCCCCTCAGTACGCTTGAACCGTATGGCACATCAAGTCCTCTTGGAATCAGTGCACTCTGTATCGATTCAATTGCTGCTGAAGTCGCGTCGCGGTTATTACTGCTTAAAGCCCCGGTTTTGCACTATGGAGTAAGCGGTCGGTATAAAGCATTTACCGGATCTGTTGGATTAAAGCCAAAACAGTTTTGTGCCATGCTTGAATCTATTTGTAACGATTACTTTTTCCAGGGATTTAAAGAGGTCATTCTTTTTAACAGCAGTGAAGAAAACGTTTTAGCACTTGAATTACTTTTGAAAAGATATAATAATCAGAGTGGTAAAATTCAGATCTTTTCCATACATTCAGATACTGCTGTCAGGGATTTTCTTGAGCAAACGTTTTCTGTCAGAGATGTTGACAGGTCAGAATTTGTGATGCTGTCAGTTGCTTCGTATCTTGACAAAAAATGTTGCAAACCGGTCGGAAGTAGCACTATACGACCACTGGATCTTAAGCGGTATATGCAATGGAAAAGGCGTGGACGTGATCCGGAAACGTTTAAAAAAATGTTTCCCGGTGGAGTAATGACAGAAACTGCCGGATTGTCATCCCCGCAAGCCGGAAAAGTTCTTT